>CALCEI010000087.1 GCA_937900575.1 uncultured Clostridia bacterium | reverse complement strand
CGATTTCGAAGAAGTGAAATAACAATAACTAACATTAAAAAAATATAATGGGTGTAAATTTTACACCCATTTTTCATTTATAAAAGTTTCGTCCAACAAACATCATTTACTATATTGGTTTACAACGACAAAGCAGCAGTATTCACCGAAAAATGATGAAATTTTCTCCTTAATGGTGGAATGATTCTAATAAATTGCATACTTTTGCAGTATAAAAGTCAAACATAGACATTATGAAAGCAAAATTGTTATTTCTTTTGCCATTGGTTTTTGCTATCGCTTCTTGTAGCATATATCATCCACAAGTCGTTAGCATCCCTCTTCTAAGAGAAAAAGGCGAACTACAACTGGATGCTTCAATCTCTGCAGATTGTTTTATTAACCTTTGTCAATGCAACATTGTAAGCAACGTGCTTTCAACTGTTGGCACGCTTAAAATTGATTGCCAAATAAGTTGTGATGCTGTGCTTTACGTCAACTTACCACTCCCAAACAACGCAAACAGTTACGAAAATATGATTGTAAAAAAATCCACATTTCAAACAACATGCATTTCCAAAGTTGTGGATGTTTCATTTGAATATACAACCAATTTCGAAACAAAAAATGCAATAAGTAAAATTTTAAGTTATAGTTCCCAATTTATTTTAGAATCCGTCACGCCATATGAAGATTATGCCCTTGTGGAAGGTAAATTGTTTTCCAAACTTTTATACGAAACAACAAAAGAAGAAGAAACAGAAATTAATGAACTGGCAGAAATCAATTCAGTAAAAACAGAACTTCCTATTGCTGGCCTTACAAAAGAGGACATTTTGGATTTATGTTTCAATTTAGATTATAATGCAGAAAATATTACAACCGAAATTTTGGAAGATTCAACAGAAATTACAATAACACACAAAATTGTGGCAACTGGTGTTGTGCTTAAATCCATTTCTATTGACGTTGTGGATGATATGTACAGTGTTGATAACGAAATATCTCTTGCTTACACAGAGCGTACATTCAACAAAACTGCAACTTGTATGCGTGCCGAAGATTCCATTTCTGGTGAAATTGCTTTACAAGATGATGAGCCGATTATTGATGAAGTTTGTTCCAACATAAATCAAAAAGTGGAAGTAACAAATTCGTACATTAAAGATGAGGAATTTTATGTGGAAGGGGTTATAACCTCAACACTTGTTTATGTGGACGAAAACAAAGAAGTAAAAAGCAAGGCATGCGAACTTCCTTTTGTTGTAAACACAAAATTAACCGTGGAACAAAATGCAACGCATCACGTAACAGCACGCATTGCAGATACAAAGTTTAAAGTTAAACGTGGCACGGTGGTGGAACTAGAATATGAAATTGAACTTTTAATTTGTGCTCACTCACAATCTTCAGTGCAAATGTTAGATTCCTTCACTCTTGGCAAAGCAACAGATTATTCAAATTATGACTATCAAATTTTTGTTGCCAAACAAGGCGAAACAAGATGGGATTTATGCAAACGTATAAAAATTTCTCCAGACGATTTTGAAGAAACAAACAAAGATTTACCACTTGTAATGCTTGGTGGCGAAAAAGTTATAATCAAACGTTAAAAAAAACAAGGGCTTGTGCCCCTTGTTTTTTATAAATCTAATGCTTCGGTTATTTTATCACTTAAATATGTACCTGCATTTTCCAAAGGAATTTTTC
>CALCEI010000086.1 GCA_937900575.1 uncultured Clostridia bacterium | reverse complement strand
CTGTTCGCCCTGTTCGCCTTGATCTCCTTGGTCGCCTTTTTCTCCTTTTTCACCTTGATCGCCTTTCGGTCCCGCCGGACCCTGTAAACCTTGCGCACCCTGCGCACCAGTAGCCCCGGTGTCTCCTTTATCACCTTTGTCTCCTTTGTCTCCGTAAGAACCGATTACAGCAGGAGCAGTTCCTGAAGTAGAATCATCATCATAAGTAACTACTTCATAATTCCAAAGATATTTATTTTCTGCCGATAAAGGTAATGGTTCAGTACTCCAATTTGTTGGAGCTGTAGTTGCAGAATTACTTACAGCGTAATATTCGGTAATGGCTTTAATGCCTTTTCCATTCTCTGAAATAACAGCTGGGTCGGTTGGTATCTTTGTACCGTCAGACAGAGTTGTTACTTCATAATTCCACAGATATTTATTCTTCCCAGTAAATTCTGGTGGAACAGTAGACCATTCTGAAGAACCAGGAACAACGGTTTTTGACTCACTTCTTGCGTAATATTCCTTTACATTTACAGTTGAAATTCCGTCTCTAACTACCGGTAATGTTTCATGATCGTAAGTTTGTGTGAAGTTATCGTCTGAATAATAGTAATATTCAATCTGTTCAGTATTTTTGTCGATTTTCAGATTACCGGTGAAGTAAAACAAACCTTTCCCTTTTTCTTCCGGGAATGTCTGCTGTGTAACCTCAATTGGTGAAAACTGATCAATAAAATAATCAATGTCATGCACTAAACCGTCTGTGAACATTTATAACTCCTTTCTAGTAAAAAATATGAGTGCGTTTCCTTCCTCATCACCAATAACTATATCTTCGCCGCTTTCAGTATCAGTATCTACTCCAAGTAAGAATGGCTCAAACTGGGAACAATACTGTTTCTCGCTATCATATAAATCAGCTTGCTGTACTTCGTAATAACCGATTTTCTGTAATTCTCCACCCGGAATAACTCGACCGTAGATTACACCTTCATCTTCTGAAGCCTGATAATATCCAGTGTTTGTGATTTTCTGTCTTGTTATAGTTACAAGTTCAGGCACTACAGTACCATCCTGCTGAACCTTAATATTTTGGGTTGAAGGCAAAAGCTGATAGATTGTATTACCATATACCTTAGTAACAGAGCAAAAAGCCGTTCTCTCGACACTCTGAAATTTTGCGACAATCTTAATCTGTGTTGTATCTGCAGTCAAATTGATAGTTGGAATTGTGACTATCGAACCATTCCAAGAGCCTACTTCAGTATCATTGATATAAGCTTTGAATGTTGTCTGTGAAGTCAACTCTTGTGTATCAAGGAATAAATAAGCACCAAACTGAACGGATGGAACAGATGCAGCTCCGTTTGAGTTGGCAAAAACTGTCGTACTGTCTGGAGTAAGGTCCAGTCTATAGCCCGAACCTGGAGCACCTTGTTCACCATAAGCCCCGGAAAGAACAATATTTGTATCTTTGCTGGAACCGTCTTTATAGTAATATTTTGTATAACTCCATAAAAATCTTACTTCAGGAGTCATAACCGGAACATTAGTGCTAAACAAATTCTTAGCAGGTGCAACAGTTCCGTTAGTAGACAAACAATAAAAATTAATTATCTGTGAAACAGTTCTAACATTATCAACTACCTGCTGAAGCTGTGTCTGTGTTACAGTTGGAACCTGACCGCCTTTGTTTACTGCTGGAGTGAGATTTGATTTAAACTCTGGAATTGTGCCAAATTCATATAAAGCAGGATTATAAGGCTTTAATGTGAGTTTTATTCCATTGTTATTATTTCTGCTAATTCCGTATATCTTATATTTAGCAGTAACTTTTTCCATTAAGCCGAATGAAACAATATTTCCAATTGCTGGTAATACTGAACCGCTAATAGGTTCTTTGAACATTAATGTCCTAGTTTTATCATCGCCAATTACCTGACGACTAACAATAACCTTATCTGTAGGAGTAACAATTTCAATTTCTACTCCGTAATTTTCAGTTGATCCAAGAACAACTTCATCCTGAATATTAATTCCTGTGACTCTTCCAGCTTCATCCTGAATCAGAGAAGTAATAGTTGAAGATGCGATTCCCTGTCTGAATTGTGGCACCTGTAGAAGTACAAGAGAATACAGAGGATAAAAATCACCTTCTCGGCCAATATCCGCTGTAATTGTCATAGGCTGAAGCACCTGCTCACGCATAGCTCTTTGACCAATTTTATAAATAAAATCAGAATCAGTAACTAACTCAACGTTCTTTTCAATAATGAGATCATCTGCTGTATGATTCTGTGAACCATCAAGCATTACATATCTTGTGTCAATTTCCCAATTCTCATTATTAGTGAACGTCATTTTTATGCCGGTTGGTTTTCTGCTTAAATCCTTAGCGTAAGTAATGCCGGCAATGTTTTCGGCGTTCAACATTGCAACTGGAGTATCTTCTGCTTTATCAATTGCAAAAGGCACAATATAATCAATGTATAAAAGTTTGTTTTTCTTAGTTTCTTTCAGCATACTGCTTCCGCAATATGGGCAATTGGTGCGCAATTGAAATTTAGAAAGCATAACACTTGCCCCACAACTTTCACACCTTATGTTTGTCAAAGAATCTGCAACCTCGTCTTTAGTTAGTTCAACAACTTCTTCAAAAGGTTTTTTCTTAAAAGAAAATTTATATTCAATTGGAACAACTGAACCACAATTTTCACACACATTTGCTTTATCTTTTGGGCTGAAATATAATTTCCCACCACAATTTCCACATTTTTTAATCATGCAATTATTTTAACACACCACTAGTTTTTTTTCAAGTGAATTAAAAACAAACATAATAATATATAATAAATTAAATCTTTTTTCTTAAAAAGGTTTGACATTTAGCAAAAATATGTTAAAATATACTTGTTTTAACATGCTGGTGTGGCTCAATGGCAGAGCAGCTGATTTGTAATCAGCAGGTTGATGGTTCGACTCCATTCACCAGCTCCACAAAAAAACGGATAGTTCATATCCGTTTTTTCTTTTATTCTTCAGCATTGTTTATGTATAAAATACCAATTGTATTTTCACCACAATGGCTTGAAACCGTTGCACCAGCATGTGTTTCATAAATCTCTTTAAAACCTGCTTCTTTTAAGGTGTTACGGGCTGATTCAATCATTTCTGGTGTTGCAGATGAATATGTCACAAAACCAACAGACAAATCTGGTGTGTTAAATTCTGCAATTGTATCTCTGCAATAGTTTGCAACAACTTTTTCCATCTTGCCCATATATTTCTTATGAACAGTCATCTTGCCGTCTTTTAAGATGATTTGTGGGCGAATTTTAAGCACGTTTGCACCAAACATAGCAAGTGCAGAACATCTGCCACCTTTGTATAAATAATTAAGTTTTTCAATAACAAAACTTGCTTGAACATGGTCTGCCCTTAAAGCAGTTTTTTCTGCAACGGTTTTGGCATCTAAACCTGATTCTGCCAATTTACGTGCATAAATTGCAAGCAATGCAATGCCTGTTGATAAACTCTTGGAATCTACAATATAAACATTTTTAAGTGCGTCTGCAGCTGCTTGTGCATGCGTGTATGTGCTTGAAATACCTGCAGAAATTGGCAAATGAATTACTGCATCATAATTTTTAAGCAAACCCTCAAAATATTCCTTGTATTCTTCTTCGTTTAATGCTGCTGTTTTTGGCAACAATTTTGTTTTTGTTACATAATCAAAAATTTCTTGTGGTGTAACATCACCATCAACTCTATCGTCTTCCCCCAACATTACGTGGAAAGGAATTATTGAAATATCATATTTTTTTGCTATCTCTTCATTAATATCAACTGAACTTTCAACTGAAACTGCAATCTTCATAAATCACTCCACATGTATTATAGCATAAGTTGACAAAAAGTTGTTCGTTTTTTTGCCAACTTAATCAAAAATTTTAAATTATTTTGTCTATAAAACAAAAAACACCATTTACATGGTGCATTTTTGGTGGGAAGAGGTGGATTCGAACCACCGAAGACGAAGTCGACGGATTTACAGTCCGTTGCATTTGGCCGCTCTGCAATCTTCCCTTACTCGCCTTATGCTTAACGCATAAGCGTGGTGCCTCGAACCGGAATCGAACCAGTGACACAAGGATTTTCAGTCCTTTGCTCTACCGACTGAGCTATCGAGGCATAAAGTGGAAAGCCACTTCAAAAAAATGGCGACCCGAAAGAGGCTTGAACTCTCGACCTCCAGCGTGACAGGCTGGCGCTCTAACCAACTGAGCTATCGGGCCACAAAAATATTAAGTTGCTTTCGCTGGTGGGCCTTCACGGACTTGAACCGCGGACCGACCGGTTATGAGCCGGTTGCTCTAACCAACTGAGCTAAAGGCCCATACACCAAAAGCGAATGCGTACATTTTCAGTACACTGCTTATTGTAACATAAATTTGCCAAAAGTCAAACCTTTTATAAGAAAAATTTTAAAATTTTTTATATTGCCAAAAAATAAAAATTTATCATATTTGTATATATGCAAAACAAAATAGAATACAAAAGCCTTTTTCCACTTTTAACAAACGCCCCAATTGTTGAAATTGTTTATAAATTTAAAGACAAAATCAATAGTGTTTTTGCCTTGTGCGAATGGTATTCTTTAACCGGCAGTGTTAAAGATAAGGTGGCATATTATATGATTAAAGATGCCATAAGAAAAAAACAAGTTAAAAGTGGTGGCAACATAATTGAAGTTTCAAGTGGAAACATGGGTATTTCACTTACTGCAGTTGCAAATCTATTAAATATCCACACAACAATTTTAATGCCAAAAAACATGAGTGAAGAACGTAAAAAACTGCTTAAAATGTATGGCGCAAAACTTGTTGAAACAGAAAGTTTTAAAAAAGCCTTTGAACTATGCAAAAATTATCAAAAACAAGGCTATTTTTGCCCACAGCAATTTGAAAATAACAGCAACACAAAAGCACACATATCTGTTACAGGCAAACAAATTTATAGCAAATTAAAACACAAAAATTTAAGATGCTTTGTTTGTGGTGTTGGCACAAGTGGAACGCTTATGGGTGTAAGCAAATATCTTAAAAATAAATTGAAAATCAAAACCATAGGAATAGAGCCAAACAATGCACAAATTTTAAGCGCAAAACCACCTTATTTAAAGCATAAAATTCAAGGTTTAAGTGATGAAATTTTGCCAAGATTATACAACCACAAACTTGTTGACGAAATTTTGCAAATAACTGACCAAGACGCAATTGCAATGAGTCAAAAACTGTGCAAAGAATTGAGCCTTGGTATTGGCATTTCATCGGGCGCAAATTTTATTGGTTGTGTGTTGAGCAAAGAAAAATCTGTAACAATTTTTGCAGACGACAATAAAAAATATCTAACAACCGATTTATCAACCCCAACAACCACTCCACTTGTTGAACAAATTGAGCTTTTAAAAATTAGATACATTAAATAACAAATAGGTTTGAACTTTAGTTCGAGTCCCGTAACGTAGACAACAAAAAAACAGGCACCAGCCTGCTTATTGTGGTCGGAGTGAAGGGACTTGAACCCCCGGCCTCATGATCCCAAATCACGCGCGCTACCAACTGCGCTACACCCCGATACGACCTTTATATTACACTAAAACAACATAAAAGTCAATAAAAATTTAAAACTTTTTTAATATTTACAACCAAGTTGGTATAATTTCAAAGTTCTTGCAATTAAGATACGCCAAATCAGATTTTTTATTAAAATTGAAAGCCAAATAATTTGCTGTTAAGCACATCTGTTTGCTACTATCCTTGCCATACTTGTTATCCCCAACAATTGGATATCCATAATACGCAATGTGTGCCCTAATTTGATGCGTTTTACCTGTTAAAAGTGTTGCTTGAAGCAAGGTGTTTTCGCCCATATATTCAACAACGTCAAATTCTGTTGCAATTTGGTCGTAACCACTTGTTTTAACTTCGCTAATCCATACCTTTGAAAGTGCTTCAACCTTCTTTAAATAGACTGTGCGTTTAATTTTTGTGATATCCACTCTTCCATGCACAAGCAAAGCATATTTTTTGCAAATTTCTGTTCTGTTTTTAAAGGCATCTAAAAGGCTTTTTTCTGCAACATTATTCAAAGCAAAAATAACAAGGCCTTCTGTATTTCTATCAATTCTGTGCACTGCAACTGCTGTTGGCTCGGTTTGTTTGATGAAAGTGAGTAAATCACGTTCTTTTTCACTTACAACTTCAATTCCTGCACGTTTGTTTACGATTATGATGTTGCTGTCTTTATAAACAAGTGTAAACCACTCTTTTTGTTCTTTTTCCTTATAAAAACAAACCACTTTGTCGCCATAATTTAAAGATATGTTTTCTTTTGTTCTAACACCGTTAACTTTAACGTCTTTATTCTCCAAAATCTTTTCAACATCATGCCTAGAAAAATCTGGCAATTCATTTATTATTGCCTTAATAAGTTCAATATTGGAATTAACTTCAAATTCAATCTTTTGCATTTTGTTTTACATATAAATCGTGCATATATTTTGCACCAATTTCTTGACTATCACTTGCTTCGCTTATAACCCAAGGCTCAATGCCTTGTTCCTTTAAAACCATAATAAATTCGTCCAAATTTGGCCTGCCAACTTGTCCATTTGACATGTTTGCGCCATGCACAAGGTGTTTAACTTCGCCTTTATCGTTATATTCAATTGTATAAGCATGGAAATGTATGTGTGGGAATTTTTCTGGCAAAGCAGTTTTAATTTTAAGCAATTTTTCTTTAAGCACTTCTGCGCTTACAATGCTTCCAACTTCACGTGCATGCAAGTGTGCAATGTCAATACATGGATAGCAATACTTACATTCACTGCAAATTTCAATAATTTCATCTAAAGAGCCCAAACTTGCCGTTTTGCCACCAATTTCTGGGTATAATCTTACATCGCCCATGTCAATTTCACTTGTAAATTCATTTATTGCATCAATAAGTTGTTTAACTGCAACCTTCCTTCCCTGTTCAGTGTTTTCATGTCCACCACCTGGGTGAAAAATAATTCTGTTAACACCAACGGATTTTGCAAGTTCAATGCCTTGTTTCATGTTTGCCTTACTGCGTGCCACAACATCAGGTGATAAACTGCCCAAATTTATGTAATAAGGTGCATGTATGGAAAAATTAAACCCGTTTTGTTTTTCGTTTAAATAAATTTGTTTGTTGACGTCAGAAATTTTAAAACCATAAACACATTGAATTTCATATCCATTCAAACCCATTTCTTTAAGCCATGCAAAAAGGTCTTTAAATTTGCCCTTATAATTTGTTGGAATACCAGCAACACCAAAAACCATAAATCCCCCGTTAAACAAAGTTCTTAAAGAATTTTTCCCTAATCAACATATATTTTGCATTGTTGATTCTATAACTATTTTCCACACAAACATCAAAGAATTTGTTAAGGTGGTTAACAACTTTTTCATTTTCCAAAACAAGCACATTTTGTAAACTAGATTTTAAGTATTCCCTATCAAACACAAATGAGCCTGTATAAGCATATTTGCCATCAACAACCACAGAATTAAACCTAATGTAACCATCATACAAATAGACGTCTGCCCCAGCAAGTGCAAGTTCTTTTGCATAAGCACGAGAAGCAAAACATTTGCTGTTAAGGTCAGATTTAAGTGGCACCATAAGTCTCACTTGAATGTTGGAATTTATTGCGTATTTAAGCAAAGAAAGAATATTTTCAGTTGGAATGAATTGTGTAAGCAAAAGTTGAATTGAACTTTTTGCACCACAAATTGCCTTTGTAAGCATCAATTCTATATCATTTGAAATTTCGTTTGAAATGTATTGTGTGTTGCAAACAGAAGTTGTTGCATCAAATTTCCCAGCATAATCAACAAACTTGCCACTTGCAAACACGGTATCTTTGTGTACTGCCACATCAATATCTTGGACAATTTCGCCTTTAAGACGCAAATACATGTTTGCAGAATGGACTTTTTGTTGAATTTGGCTTGTTTTAATGTAAAAATTGCCAAAATAACTTATGCTTCCATCAATTGTAATGATGTTACGACGGTTTGCATAAATATGTTCTGCACTATACCTGCTAAATTTATAAGTTTTTACACCTGCTTTCTTTAATTCTTTAATAAATGAAAAAGGTACATAATCTTCATAAACAAATTTAACATCAATGCCTTCTTGTGCCTTTGAAATAAGTGCTTCTTTGATTTTTGTAAAGTTCCCAACATTAATTTTTGTAACTTCAAAAATTACGTATTTTTTTGCCCAATTTAAATCCTTTATCAAACTTTCAACAAACTTGGAATAGCAATTGATTATTTCCACACTGTTTTTTGTTGTTAAATTAGAACCAAATGCAAGTTTGTTAAAAGCAAATAATTCATCATCTGTTGACACGTTGTTCTTTGATAGAGATTTATTAATCAATCCATCATAAACCAAATCCTCTTGCTCTTTTTTTAACAATGACGCACGTTTTTTATAAGTTGAAAATTTAATTAAAGAATATATAATTCCGCCAATTATGTTGGTAAGCAAAAAAACAAGCGACCAAAAAATGATTTTCTTTGGTTT
>CALCEI010000085.1 GCA_937900575.1 uncultured Clostridia bacterium | reverse complement strand
GATCTTGAATTTACAGAAGACGCAATTGATATTATTGCAGAACTTGCAGCAGATGAAAACGAAACAAGTGAAAATATTGGTGCACGCCGTTTGCAAACAATAATGGAAAGTTTGCTTGAAGATATTTCCTTTAATGCAAGTGATGATAACCCAGAAGTTAAAGTTGTTATTGATAAGCCTTTTGTTTTAAATACAATGAAGGATTTAATTCATACACATGATTTCAAAAAATATGTCTTATAATACTGAATTTCTTAATAGATTTGTGATGATGCTTGAAAAAGAACAAGTTAAAAAACTTAAATCTGCACGCATCATAGTTTTTGGTGTGGGTGGTGTAGGTTCGGCATTGTGTCATTTTTTGGTACGCAGTGGAATAGAACATTTGACAGTTGTAGATTTTGATAAAATTGACACAACAAACATCAACAGACAACTTGTTGCTTATCAATCCAACACAGGCAAACTTAAAGTTGAAGAACTTAAAAACCAATTGCTTGATATAAACCCTAATTTACAAATTGAAACCATGCCAATTAAACTTGATTCCGAGACAATAAAATCTATTGATTTTAAACAATACGACTATGTTGTGGATTGTGTTGACGATATACCAGCAAAGAAGTTGCTTATTTTGGAGTGTAACAAACATAAAATCTACTTATTATCTGCAATGGGTGCAGGCAACAGATATGCAGAAATTCCACAATTTGAGATAAGTGATATTTCACGCACAAGTTATGACCCAATTGCAAAAATTTTACGCAAATTCTGTTTGGAAGAACGCATAAAGAAACTTGATGTGTGTTACACTAAACAAAAGGCAACCAAATTCAATTGCAAAACAATTGGCAGTGTGGTATACTATCCTGTAAATATGGCAACAGTGATGTGTGCAAAAATCATAAATAAAATTCTTGGTTAAGGAGAAACTATGGAACAAGTTACAAGTGAAAATTTTGATGAAACAATAAACAGCAAAAATATGACAGTTGTTGATTTTTCTGCAACATGGTGTATGCCTTGCAGAATGCTTAAACCAATTTTGGAAAAAGTTGAAACCAAATTTAAAGATGTAAAATTTTATTCATTGGATATTGATGAAAGTGAAGACATTGCAAAAAGGTATAGAATTTTTAGTGTTCCAACAGTTTTGTGCTTTAAAGATGGCAAAAAAGTGGATACACTTGTGGGCTTAAATCCTTACGATGATGTTGTTGAATACATCACTAATGCATTAACGAAAGAGCCCGTTGATGACTAATATTTTGTAAAAAAGAGTGCAGTTTTGCACTTTTTTTGTTAAATAACTAAAGTTAAATTACAATTTTGCTATTGACAAAGTTGAATAAGTGTGGTAAATTTTAAAGCGATGGAGAAATTTATGGATAGAATTTATTTTGATAATGCTGCAACAACAAGTATTGGTGCAGAAGCATTAAACGAAATGATGTCTGTGTTAACCAATGTTCAAGGTAACTCTTCTTCAATCCATTCTTACGGAAGAGAAGCATCAAGAATTTTGGATAATTCCAGAGATATCATTGCAAAATCATTAAACGTAAAATCAAACGAAATTTATTTTACAGCAAGTGGAAGCGAAGCAAACAGTTGGGCAATCATTGGCCTTGCTTTTGCAAACAGAGTACGTGGTAACCACATCATTACAAGCAAAATTGAACATGAATCTGTTCTTAATGCTTGCAAATTTTTGGAAGCCAACGGTTTTAGAGTAACCTATTTGGACGTGGATAAAAACGGCTTTGTAAACTTTGCAGATTTGCTTGGTGCATTGCGTAGTAGCACAATTCTTATTTCAATTATGGCTGCAAACAATGAACTTGGCACAATCCAAAACTTAAAAGCAATTGGTTTAACAGCACGTGAAAAGGGTATTATCTTCCACACTGACGCAGTGCAACTTTATGGTCACATGGAACTTGATGTTGACGATTTGGGTATTGATGTAATGTCAATTTCAAGCCACAAGATTTATGGACCAAAGGGTGCAGGTGCATTATATGTATCAAACAAAGTGAAAATTGACCCATTGGTGTTTGGTGGAAACCAAGAACGTGGCAAACGTGGTGGTACATTGGACGTTGCAGCAATTGCAGGTTTTGCAAAGGCAAGTGAAATTGCAATGCGTGACCTTAAAACAAACAATCACAAATTGCGTGAGTTAAGTTCATATTTTGTTGCAAAGTTAACAGGTGCAGTTGAACATGTAATCTTCAACGCTGAAACAAGACAAAAATTGCCAAATATCGTTTCTGTAACATTCACAGGCGTTGATGGCGAAAGTTTGCTTACAAAATTGGACATGGAAGGTGTTGCCGTTTCAACAGGCAGTGCATGTACAACAAACAGCCTTACAGTTTCTCATGTTATGACAGCAATTGGCTTATCTAATGACGATGCTCGTAGCACAGTAAGATTCAGTTTTGGCAAAAACAACAGTTATGAAGAAATTGATGTTGCTGTAGCAAAAATTGCCAAAGCAGTTGCAAGTTTAAGAGAATATTCTTCAACTTTCGGTACAAAAACACGTAAAAGAAAGGGGGATAAATAATGTATACACAAAACATATTAAACATATTTTCTAACCCAAAGAATACAGGCAGAATTATGAAGCCAGATGGCATTGCAAGTGCGTACAATGAAGATGAAACACAAAATGTTGAATTTTCTTTGCGTATTGAAATGGGCGTTATCACAGATTGTCAATTCCGTGCACAAGCAAATCCATTTATTGTGGCAGTTTGTTCAACAATAACCGAAATGGTAAAAAACAAAATGGCAGCAATGTTAATTTTGGATAGCACCATGGTTAAAGCTCAACTTGGCGAAACAGAAAACGATACAAACATCGATTTCTGCATTGATTGCTTAAGAGATGCCATTGAAGATTACAAGAAGAACATCAAAAAAGCAGACAAAAAAGCACACGAAGAAAAATCTGAAGAAGAAGCATAATTAAATTTGCCAAATTAATACATAATTTTCCAAATTTTGCAAAACCTAAAATTGCAGGAAGTTAACACTTCTAAATAAGGAGGATTATGAAAGACCTTTTAATTGGTATAGGAATCGGCTTTGTTGTTGGTGCCATCATGGTAAAAACCAACAAACCTGTTGAAGAGACGGTTGGAAAGGGAATTGAAAAGAGCAAAGAGATTATTGAAGATATCTCAGAAGAAGTAAAAAATCAAACAAACTCAAAAAGCAAAAAACAAAAATCCCATTAAGGGATTTTTTTGTTGCAAAATGTCGAAAATTTTTCATTAGCATATTGACAAAAGCATGCTACAGTGCTAATATACTATTGTAAAAATAAAGAGGGTGTTTTATGATAAATTATTTAGATAACGTTGCAGAACTTTTGGAAGATAGCAAAAATTTTGAAATTAAGGAAGAATGCATTGGTGTAACATACCCAGCGAACGAAGAACTCATTGAATTTAGTAAGGAACCAGATGCAGCAAATTTAAAAAATGTGCACAGACGTGACTATGTTGTTAAAATATACATCAGACACATTGGTTCATTGTTAACACGTATTTATCGTGCCTATAATGTTGATGCAATTGATTGTAGCGAAGCCCTTGCAGATTCTGTAAGCACAATGCAAGATTACATTACAACAAAAAAGACATTGCCATTAACTTGGTTTGAATTGACAAAAGATGTTGATAGACTCGTTGTTAAAAAATTAGATAAGTTCATTACAGAAATGAAAGACAAGAATATGGATCTCAATTATAGAAATAAAGCAGTTGACCCAGATTCAGTAGGTTTCTAATTATGTAAAAAGACCACATACCGTGGCCTTTTTTGTTTACAAATTTGTTTATTTTTGTTATTATTAAAACATGAAAAGTATTGGAATAGATTTTGGTATGGCACGCATTGGAATTGCCTTGAGTGATGAAACAAAATTCTTGGCAACACCATATGAAACGTACCACAGAATAAGTGAAGAGCAAGACCTTAACCATATTGCAGAGATAATTAAAAACAATAAGGTTGACGAAGTGGTTTGTGGCCTTCCAATGAACATGCAAGGCGAAGAGCAAGAAATTGCAGTCAAGACAAGAGAATTTATGGCAAAATTACAAACAAAAACTGACATAGAGCCGGTGTTTGTTGATGAAAGATTGTCTTCTGTGTTAGCACAAGAATTCCTTGCCGAACGTGAAAAGGATTGGAAAAAGCGCAAAGAGAAATTAGATTCGGTGGCGGCATCAATAATTTTGCAAGATTATTTGGACGAAAAGAGGTAGAATATGAATAATGTAAAATCAAAAAATCCCGTTAAACAAATTATGGACGAGACAAACGACGAAAATGTGTTTTTGTTTGATGATAAGGGTAGGCCAATTGAATTTGAACAAGTGGCTGTAATTCCTTTGGAAAGGACAAACACACTTTACGCAATTTTAATTCCTGTAACACCAATGGAAGGTGTTTCTGCAGGCGAAGGTGTGCTGTTTGCCATAGATGAAGAAAAAGAAGATTTAACAGTTGTTAAAGACGAAGATATCATTGATGACGTTTTGGAAATTTATTCCAAACTTATTGGTGGTGAAGATTCCAATAAATAATAAAATTTTGTTGACAAGGCAATTTAAAATTGATATACTCATAATAGATTTAAGGCATTTCATAGTGAGGTGGATTATGGAAAACGTAAGAGGTTAGTTTAAATTAAAAGTTAAAAAGAAAAGTCCCATTTTAGAGTGGACTTTTTTGTTATTTACTTTGTAAATATTGTTGACAATTATAGGTTAATTTGTTAGAATTGCACCGGTTCATGAAAATAGCACCTTTCAGGATTGCCCAACTGTTGCCAAGGTCGAAATTGGTTGTAGGGCAAGTTGATTGAGAGGGAAGACACAAACAGGAGGATTAAAATTTATGTCAGTAATTTCAATGAAACAATTATTAGAAGCAGGATGCCATTTCGGTCATCAAACAAGAAAATGGAATCCTAAAATGAAGAAGTACATCTTCACAGATAGAAATGATATTCACATTTTGAACCTTGAGGATACTTCAAAACAAATTGATGAAGCATACGTATTCATCAAAGAAAAAGTGCTTGCAGGAGCAAACGTATTGTTTGTTGGCACAAAGAAACAAGCCAGCGAAACTGTAAAGCAAGAAGCAGAACGTTCAGGTATGTTCTACGTAAATTCCCGTTGGTTGGGTGGTACACTCACAAACTTCTCAACAATTAGAAAGAGAATTGACCGTATGACAAAACTCAACAACATGGAAACAATGGGTGATTTCGATTTGTTGCCAAAGAAAGAAGTTATCAAACTTAAAGCAGAACGTGATAAACTTGCTGCAAACTTAACAGGTATCAAAGATATGACATCTGTTCCAGGTTTAATCATTTTGGTTGACCCACACACAGAACACATTGCAGTTAAAGAAGCACGTCGTCTTGGTATTCCAACAGTTGGTATTGTTGATACAAACAGCGACCCTGATGATGTTGATGTATGTATTCCAGCAAACGATGATGCAATCGGCTCTGTAAAACTTATTTTAACAGCATTAACAGACGCTATTTTGGAAGCAAAAGGTGGTGTTGTATTACATGACCTTACAGCAGAAGACGAAGGCCTTACAATGGAATCTGTTGTGGCTGGAGAAATTTCCAAATCTGCACCAGCAGAAAAAGTGGAAGAAGCAACAGAAGTTGCTCCAAAAAAACGTGCTCCACGTAAAGCAAAAGCAGAAGCAGAAGAACCTGCAGAAGCAAAAGAAGAATAAAAGGGGTAAATTATGGTTATTACAGCATCAATGGTTAATGAATTAAGAGGCATGACAGGCGCAGGCATGATGGATTGTAAAAAGGCCTTAACAGAAGCTGATGGCAACATGGATAAAGCAATTGAAATTTTGCGTGAACGCGGTGTTGCAAAAGCAGCAAAAAAAGAAGGCAGAATTGCAGCAGAAGGATTTATTGATTCTTATGTTCATGGCAACGGAAGTTTTGCAGCTTTGGTTGAAGTTAACACAGAAACCGACTTTGCAGCAAAAAATGAAGAATTGCGTGAATTTGCACACAACATTGCAATGCAAGTTGTTGCAAGCAGACCAATCTGCGTAAATATTGATGAAGTTCCTGCAGACAGAATGCTTTATGTAGTATCTGTTGAGTCTGGCCTTCACGGTGCTGCAGCTATTGCTTATCCGGATTTCCACGACAAGGTATCTGAGAAGGTATCTGGAAACTTCTATGTAATCCCATCTTCTGTAAATGAGGTGCTTATTATCTCTGATAAGGCAGCTGATGCAAGAGGCCTTAACGATATGATTCGTGAGGTTAATTCCACAATGGTTTCACCTGAAGAGAGACTTTCTGATCAGTGTCTCCACTACGATGCTAAGGCAAGAGTCTTCTCCATCGGCACAGACCACGACGACAAGATGCTTCAGAAGCAGCAGAAAAATCTTATTCAGTTTATTTAACTGGTGATTCAAGAGAAAATAAAACTGCTGAATTAGCAACGTGGTCTTTTGACCAATTGGCTGCAGAATTAGACAATATTGATATTCC
>CALCEI010000084.1 GCA_937900575.1 uncultured Clostridia bacterium | reverse complement strand
TAATAAGGATATAATTAAATAAATAATAAATAAAAAAATATTAAAAAAAATAAAAAAATATTTAAAAAATATTAGTATTTAATTTATCTTTGTGTTATAATAACAATGTAAGAGTATGTCTTATGACATAATTTTTAGTATAAGGGGTTAGTATGAACATCTTTAATGAAGTGGATAAATTCTTTACATCACTTAGTGGATACTTAGATTTCAACTATGTATTTATAATTTGCATTGCACTGTTTTTAGTTACAGTTGTGATTGTGTTAATTTCTACAAGTCACGCTTATGAAGCAAAGCTGATTAAAGCAGTGGATAAATTTAATACATATTTTATGGAAAATCCACAAATAACACAAGAAAATTTAATTACGTTTAATGATAAAATGAAAAGCAAAAAAGTTCCAAAGCAATTACGTAAGCAATGGCAACAATTTGTTTTGTATCGTGACAAACGTGCAAGTGAATATATGTCTTTTGAACTTTGCGTTTCTGCGCCACTTCGCAACAGCACATTTAAACGTGACATTACAACAATGAACATTGTGGCATACATATTGTCTGCATTAAGTTTAATTCTTAACTTATACAGATCTTATGAAACTGATTTCAATAATATATTCAAACATGTGTTGTTATGTCCACTTATCATTTTGACAATTAATTATATTATTACAATTTTCTTAAACATACATCACAGCTCAATTGTTAACGACTTGCATCAAAATTATCAGTTCTTTGAAGTTAACATTGATAAGGCAACACAAACTTTACCAGAATATGTGGACTACGAAGTTTTGTTTGATCGTATGGAAATTAAACGTGGCATTCCAATTCTTTATGCATATTTACAAAAACGTGCAGAAGAAGAACAAAAAGAACTTGACCGTGCCCGTTTGAGAAACGTGGAACACGAAAAATTCAATTTTGATGAATCTGGTGTGGAAAGTTCATTGGTTTTGGACCGTGCAATGGAAGAAGCAGAAAACTATATTGCAGAACGTAAAAAGTTTTACGAAGATATGGCACAGATTAATGAAGATATCAGCCAAGAGGAATTGAACTTCCGTGAAATTACAAAAGAATATCAACGTCAAACACAAGTAAGTAAGGAAGCATTTGAAAACTTTAAATCTCAACTTGCTGAGGCAACATCATCAATTGAAATTAACTATCTTAAAAAACAACAACAACAAGAGTTGGACCGTCAAAGGAATTTGGAGCGTGATTTTGATACCGCTTCTGAAAGACATAAAAAAGTTTTGGAAGGTTATCAAGAAGAACTTGTTGCAGTTGAAAATGAAATTAAGAAAGTTAAAACTAACCTTGAAAAAGGCATGATGAGTGAGTTTAAATCTTATTCCATGAAAGTTTATGATGAAGCATCAAAAGTTGTTGAAGATGTAAACACAGCTGAATTTAACAGACTTAAAGATAAAATTAAACAATTGGAAGAAAAAATTCTTGCAAAAGAAGAAGAAATTAATACAATCTACAATCAAAATCAAACATTGGGCGAAAAACTTGCAGAAGTAAGACCTGATGAAGATTATTCTGAATATCTTGTAAAAGCTCCACAAGTTGAAACACACAACTTGGCAGAAGAAATTGCAGAAGCAAGAGAAGAAAGGTTGGAGAGTTTAGGGGAAGAAAGCTCTACCGTTCAAGATGAAAGCAAAAAAGAAGTTGCCAAAGAGCCAAAGAAGGCAGGCAAACGTGGTCGTCCAAGAAAAGAAAAACCAGAAGGCGAAACACCAAAGAAGCCAGGTAAACGTGGCAGACCAAGAAAGGTGGTTGTGTCTGCTGAAAGTGCACCAGAAGCCATTGAAGATATTGACCAATATTTGAAAGAAATTGATGCACAAATTGCTGAAGAAAATGCAAAAATTGAAGAGAGCAGAAAAGCCCTTGAAAGCAAATCCAAAATCAGCAAAAAGAAATAATTAAAGCACAAAAAAACACCACAACTTGTGGTGTTTTTTATTGTGCTAACAACAAAACGTAATCTCAAAGAGATTTGTTTTATTTGTTTAAAGCCTTTAACAATTCTTTTACGTCAATTTCATGCACTTCACATGCTTGTTCCAATGTTTCCATTTGTGAACATGGACAATAAATGCAATGGAAACCAAAACTTGTTAAAATTTCTTCTGCGTTTTTGTGATTTTGCAAAACATCACAAATTAAATCACTCTTTTTAAATTTCATAAATCCCCCTTAATTAAACTTGTAACCACATCTGTGACAATAAACCGAGCCTTTAATCATCTTGCAACCACAACGTGGGCATTTATCTTGTTGTATGGTTGTATTATAAGCATTTTCTTGACCTTGGTCAAGTGTATTTGTTTGCTCTTCCATTTCTGGTTGTGTATGTTCTTCTGTTTGCTTTGGTGCTTGCTCACTTGCATTTCCCCAATCAAAACTTGGAGTGACAGGTGAATCATCAAAGAAACCACGTTTTGTTTCTTGTTCGGGTTTGCCTGGTTGCTTTGTTACAAATGGTTGGAAGTTTAACACTAAATTTGTTAATTTAACACCCATTTTTGCCAAATATTTTGTAAAACCTTCCACAAGTTCACTGTTTGTTTCGGCATCAAGTGTGCAGGAATTTAATTTCTTGTGTAAGAAGAATTTTCTTAAAAACTCTTCACTAAAATCCATAACCAAACGTTCGGTTTGGTAAGCATAAACACCGGCAAAATGGCTTAACACAACATCACGGAAAAGTTTTGCATCAGCAACCGAACACGTGAAGTTTGCAGTTGCCGTTAACTTCGTTAATTTGTTGTTTATTGGTATTTTATCAATGTAGACCAAGGACAAGTTAAAACTGCTTAAATTTACAAAGAAAAAGTCAATTTTAAGATGTTTAATTTTATCCTTTTTGCCAAGTTGTTTTTTATATAATGTTGGCAAGGTTGCTTCATTTAAAACGTAAGTGCCTTCAATAAGTTCCAAGTAAATTTTATCCAAATAACTTACGTAACAAATTACGTTTGATGGCACAGTTATTGTTGAGCCAATTTTTACATTACAAAAATTTGATGTCAACATACCTTTGTTGATATCTGTTGGTACAAAACTATTCAATTTCTTTTTTAACCAACCAAACATATATTTTATTATATCAACCTTTTTGTTAAATGGCAAATTTCTTTGTTTAAAATTAGAAAAAACTTTTAACCAAAATTGTTGACATTATGTAAAAAATATCATATTACAAGTTATTGCAGAATAGAAAATAAAAATATGTTAACAGCGAATGATTCTTATTATTTAAGTTGGATTGAATTGCAAAATGGGGCAAAGATATATGCTAATGATATGATAAATGCAATAAAATAATGAAAGTAACAGTAGAACAAGAAACGACATGGAAAAGAGCGCTGAATGCTGCTCGTAGAACGGCAGGAAAGAAACCGTTGGATAAAGAACCGAGCGATGAGTGGAAGGACAATATTCTTTACGCTGAGCATTCCCCGATTCGGTTAGTTGAATATCGTATATCATTTGAAGGAATCAAGAGGTTATTATGAAAGTCATGACAGTTTTCGGGACGCGTCCCGAAGCGATCAAAATGGCACCTCTGGTGAAGGCACTGG
Source organism: uncultured Clostridia bacterium (assembly GCA_937900575.1). Taxonomy (GTDB): domain Bacteria; phylum Bacillota; class Clostridia; order Christensenellales; family UBA1242; genus Onthoplasma. The sequence goes on along the minus strand of CALCEI010000084.1, from coordinate 608 downwards.
CGAAGGTGGTGGAGGCGGACAACAAGTCCAGCACACTTTTGCAGAAGCTTGGAGCACAGATGCTACAAGTCACTGGCATGCTTGTCAAGATAGTGGATGTACAGAAAAATCTGGATTAGCCACACATACAGCTAGTGAATGGATGGTAGACACTCAAGCAGATTATGGTGTTGCTGGTTCTAAACACAAAGAATGCACTGTTTGTGTTATGGAATCTATGAATATTGAAAAGATTGTAGAGCTGGATTCTGCTTTCCATGATGTTTTATATACTGCTAGCCGTAATGAAAGACTGAGCTCTATCATCAACAATCTGCGTGAGCAATTAACTGGTATTCGTGGTCGTTCCATGAGTGCTCCTGGTCGTATGATTGAAACCATGGATGAGCATCGTGCTTTGGTAGAAGCTATTGCTGCTCGTGATGTAGAACGTGCTCAACGTGCTGCTCGTGTACATTTGGAGAATGCAGAGCATACCCTGATGCGTTCTTTAGAGCGTAGAAACAAAAGATGAGTAACCTCTATGAGGCTGTAATTTTAGCCGGTGGACGCGCTGCTTGGCTGCAGGGCCTGGCGGGCACAGATATCCGTAGTCTGGCCGAAGTAAA
>CALCEI010000083.1 GCA_937900575.1 uncultured Clostridia bacterium | reverse complement strand
TATTCTCCATATTCATTGAAATGGATCGCATGATAATCATCAGTTTTTATGCTACGAACAATGCTCATTTAATTTCTCCTTATTTTTACCAAATTAGTTGTAATTCTTATGGGGCTGGCAACAGTTGCACGTAGTATTTATAACATTGTTGATAATGCAGATCTCACTTCAACAAACTTTGTTGTAAATTCTGGCATAACAAACTTTGTGGTTACAAAATTGGATTGCACAACTTATGTTTCTGTTGCATCGGACAACAGGTTGATGATTTCTCCAGTTGAAAACACAAAACAATATGATTTGAAAGTTAAATTTAACAGCAGAACTTTTGTAAGCAACGCAACACGCACAAAGTTGGTTTGTGGCACTGATGAATTGTCTTATTCATATACAAGTGGAAGATACCTTGTAAATTTGATGGATTCATTATTTAATCCATACATTGCAGAAGCTGGCGCAGATTTTTACATTAATGTTACATATATTGAACCAAGCAAAAGCACATCCACACAAGCAAAAGATACTGTTGCAAACAGTGACGAATCTGAAGCATACGCTGTGACAACCGCTTGTGCACAGGCAGATATTTCTTCTGCAACAAGAAGTGAACAAAGTTACAAATTTAACGTTGATTCATTGTTAAGCTATAAACTTATTGTAAACGAAGTTGAAATGTTCCAATTAAATCCAAGTTTAATTACAGACAACGTGCTTACAATTGGCATTGATGAAATTTATGCTTCTATTGATGCTGGAACTAAAAAACTTGTTAACAGTGCAAGACTTGCTGTTACAAAAGAAGGCAGTTTGCCAATTGGTGCAAGTTTGAGCAAAACATTTAACTTTACAATTGCAAGTGCACCTGTTTTAAGTTCAACAAAAGATAACAACGTTGTTGCAAACTCTGCGTACTTGCATGTTGTTTTGCCAAGCCATACAAGCGAAACAATTGTAAGTTTCTATAATTTGAACTCAGGTGAAAAAGAAAATTTGATTACAAAACGAGTTTTGACAGAGACTGCACCAGCAGATGTTAAATTTGCAATTGATGAAGAATGTGAAACCCTTGCCGGAGAGATATATGTAAGTGCATGCGCAAAAGCAGGCAGTTACTATACGGATGGTGGAAAAAATATTGACGTGTTTGATTCCAAAGAAAGCAATATAATTAAATATACAAAAATTAATCCAGTTTCAAACATTGCGTCTGATGCAACAAGCATTAACTTTAATATGATTGCAAATGCTGCAGGTTATGATATTTATGTTGATGGAATAAAGAAAAATGAAGGTTTAGTTGTTGGTTCAATCAGCCCAATAAAATATAATTTAAGTAGCCTTGAAGCCGGAGTGCACAACATTTCTGTACGTGCAATTTCAATTGAAAAATCTGGCAACAATTATTACACCAACTCCAATTTAAGCCAAGAATTTGAAATTACCAAATTTGTAAAACCTAGCGCAAGTGCGGTTGGTGGAAAATTGGTTATAACATTGGATGAAACCGCGTACGCATCTTTCAAAAATGCAACAATTGAAAATCCTGCTGATCCATTAAATTCTTCCAAAGATTGCATTTTGTTTATAAATAACGGTGTAAAAGATTTATATTTTGATAAGTTAACAAAAGGTGTATCTTTGGTTGATTCAGAATATAAAATTGTTTTGGACCCAACAGTAGTGTTAACTTATGGCACAGATGAAATTCAAGTTGAAACTTTGAAAATTGGTCTTAAACTTAATGAATCCACTGATGAAAAAGTGTACATAGAATCTAACATCACAATAATAAATGCAGAAGGGTTGTTGCCTGCAACAGAAGTTGTTGTAAGGAACAGTGGTTTAGTTTGGAATGAAAACAGCAAAAACGTAATTGCTGGCGTACCAACATCAATTGTTCAAGGCTATGTGTTTAAACTTAAATACAAAAACACGGAATATTATTCAACTGATGAAAAGTTAAAATATTATGATGCTACAACTTCAACTTACAAAAGTTATCCAAGCATCATCATAAACAAAAACGCACCTTTCCCAGCTGGCTATGACATAAACAATGATGGCAGCATTTCAACCGCAGAACAATTTACAACAGGGGATTATTATGTTGCTGTAAAAGTTATTCCAGAAGCTGTTGAAGCACACAATTTGTTCAATTCCAAATTCTCTGCAGATTATAAGTTTACAAGATTGGTAACTCCTTCAATTGTATGCAGTGATGGTATGCTTACTTGGGCAGAAACATCCACAGCCCAAAAGGTTTATGATTTATCAATTTATAATTATAATGATGGTGCATTTGATGTGAAGAAAAAAGGCAACACAATTGCAACAAACAAATATAATTTTGATGATATAACAGAAAGTGATTTGTTTGGTGTTACAATTAAAGCAACCAGCACAACAACAAAAGCTGTTGACAGTGCAGTAAGTGGAAAATACTATGTATTTAGGTTGCCACAAGCATCAAGCATAAGCGTTGATGATGGTGGTTTGACATTTGTTGCAAACAGATTCTTTACAAATGCAAAAATTGAAATTGTTGATGAAAATTCAAGAGAAACACAAACAATTACATTTGCAAATCCAGAAGGCAACAAAGCGTTGACCGATTTGGGCATTCAAGATTGGAACAACATTTCAGCAGAACAGTATGCTTCCTTGTTTGAAACAAGAACATATGTTGTAAATTTCAACAATTCTGAAATTCTTAAATTAGAATCTAAATTG
>CALCEI010000082.1 GCA_937900575.1 uncultured Clostridia bacterium | reverse complement strand
ACATCCTTTTTTCATTTCATTATAGTGAACCCATATTCACCGGAACGCATGTTCCGGAATTCTTAATACTGCGGAGGACAGAATAACATGGATATTGATACTAATGTGACCGTTACACATAAACGTATTTCAAATCAGCGTATTCAGCGAACATCTTATTCTGTGAGAAGCAGCGAGTAGTTAGGGTTCTTCAAGAACTTCTGCCCGTAGCTTCCCACCTTAAACTTAAAACTACGGAGCAAAAAATGACTACTATCAATAATAATTTATCAAACAAATCTATTTCTATTAATTCTATTAAAAAGCCTGTATTGGATATGCAGGGAACAGGGGCAAAGATCAAATCCCTCAGAAAGTTCAACAATATTTCTGTTAGCACATTGCAGGAAGTATTCGGGATGCAGAATCCACAGGCTATTTACAACTGGGAAGCAGGAAAGAACATGCCGTCAATAGACAACTTGCTGGTATTGGCACAGATTTTTGACGTTAGCGTAGAAAGTCTGATTGCAACAAACTTTGTAGAAGTAGAACTGGAGAGCTCAAGAGCTCTCCAGCTTAGATCGGCTTAAATCAAACCCGGTTTTAAAACAATCTACAAAGACCAAAAATAATTACTTTTTTGAAAACGGGTCACAGCAAGTCGCAAACCTATGGTTTGCTAACGAATGACTACCTTGCTCACTAGGTCCTCGCTCGCTTTGCTCACTGCGGAATCGTTCGCAGGCAGTCTTCGCTGCGTCCCGTTTTCAAAATTTTACTCTTAAATTTCTATTTATTTTTTAATGTTTGTTTGCTTTTATCCTACCCTAATTATAAATGTGATTTCCTTTATGGCAAAATCATTTTGTTATTATTCACAGTAACGGGTGGGGGATTAGTAATGAGGGGGCTTTCGGTTGGGGATGTCGCCTTCCATGTTGTCAAAAACGTCCTTGAGTTTCTGGGAAAGGATCTGGTTGTCGTGCTTAAGTTTTTCAATTTCTGTTTTTCTGTTCATGCTATACCTCCACTTCATCTAAGTTTGTTAAGAAACTCGCAATTTGTTCTTTGGTGTAGTTGTTATGTATAAAGTTGTTTTCTTCTTGTGGAAGAGCTGTGGTTTTAACCTTTTCCAAAGTTTTTTGTCCATTTGCATTCCAATTTGAAAGAATTTTGTTAAGGTACTGCATTGCATTAACCTTATCTTTACTTAAACCTGCTCCATATAAAATTACATCGTGTGCAAAACCCCAATCGTGCGTCCAAATGGAATAGAAATTCCTATCCACATTGTTTACGTTTCTGGTTAAATTAAGAGTGGTTAACACTTCTTTAATTTTATCGTCTAACGCAAGGTTGTTGTTGAGATATTGATTGTATGCTTGCAAGGTTACAATGCCAAGTTTAAACAATTTAAGTAAAATGTTGTTGAACCCTTCAAGTGTACGAATTGATGATTTAAAGCAGTTATCTGCAATGGTTTTTAAGGTCTCTTCATCAAAGCCCATGTTTACCCATGCAACAACGTATGTATCAATTTCTTTGCTTAAGTCTTCGTAAAAAATGCCAAGTTCCTTGTTTATTGCTGTTGCTATGGAATAGAGTGTATCTTTTTCGTTTTCGTAATTTTCAATTTCTGGAATTGATTGAAGTTTCATTTCGTAATATTTTGTTAAAACTTCGTCCAAAACATTGATGTCCATGTGACGTTTCTTTTCTTTAAGATTTTTTACAACAAAAACAATTACGTTAAGTTCATAGCCATAAGAATCCAACCACTTGTTAAGCAATTCTTTATCTTCAAGTTGGACTTTACGCTTTGTGCCCATGGCAGATAAAATTAAAGACATTTTATCATCTGCAATGCCAAGTTCTTCAATTTTGTTTTCAACTGCCGTGGTGGAAAGAATGCCTTGTCTTGCCCAATCTTTTGCAACGGTTATGCAGTAATTTGGACTTAAATTTGCACCTTTGTTTTTAACACAATATGCAACAATTTCAATTAAAGCATTTTGTTCCATGTGCTTTGATTCCATAAGATTGTAAAATTCTGCAAATTCATTTGGAACAACCATTCTGTCTTCAAACAATTCTTGAATTTGAATGTTGAAATCGGCATACTTATCAACTTTATATTTCTTTATGCTGGAAGCAGTTGTTATTGGCAAGTACCTGATTTCAATTGGATTGGTTGAAAGAACTTGAACAAGACCCATATCTTCCCAATACTTAAACAAGGAAATTACGTCTTCTTCACAAATTTTTAATGTTTCGGCAAAGTAGGAAAGTGAATTTTCGCTTTCTTCTGCATCTGTGCACTTACTTAAGCCAAGCAAATATGCCTTGACGCACATATCCGGTGCTTTTGGCATATAATCACGGATAAAATTGCTGTCAAGGATAACCTTATCATTTTTTTTGTAACTAGGACTAAATTTACAGAATGTCATAACGATAAAAATGCTAACATAAAACCGGCAGTTTGTAAAACAAAAAACTTAAAAGTTGTCCACAAGTTTACAAATTGTGTGTGGATAACTCAAAAAAAGTGTGGATAACTTATTTTTCTTTGTGGAGTTCTAAAATTTTGGCATTTTTGTTCTGTTTTGGACAGGCAAAAAATACAATGTAATATGAGAATTTTTTTTGGTAAATTTAAAACAATTTTGCTTGCCTTGATGTTGCTTTTTTGTGGTGTTGTCTTTTGTGGTTGTAAAAATAAAGGTGAGATTGAAAAAATAAGCAAAGATTTAACCTGCTACAATATCAGCGTTGATTTCGATGTAAATACAAAAACAGCAACTGTCATAACAAACATAGACTATAAAAACACAACAAACACCGTGTTAAAAGGCATAAAACTGCATCTTTATCCACAGTTTTTTGAAAAGGGCGCAACAAAGACTGTTGTTGGCATGACAAACATGAACAATGCTTATCCAAATGGATTAAGTTATGGCGATTTTGAAGTTGAAAAAGTTGTTTCTAATGGTCAAGATTTTGAAGTAACTTACGAAGGCGAATATAATGGCATTTTACGTGTTCCGTTTGCAACCAGTTTAATGCCCGACAAACGTGCTAAAATAAGCATAGAATCGACCCTTACATTGCCAAATTGCTTGCACAGGTTTGGTTATGGCGAAAACACAATAAATTTTGCAAATTTTTACCCAATTATTTGTGTGTTTGAAGATGGCGAATTTGTAACTGACCCTTATAACAGTAATGGCGACCCATTTTACAGTGAAATTGCAAACTATAACGTGGAAATTTTGGCAGATTCCAACTGTGTTGTTGCCGGAACAGGCGAAAAAGAAATTGTTACACAGCAAGATGGTAAAACTTTAACTAAATTTAACGCAAAAGCCGTGCGAGATTTTGCTTGCGTGTTAAGTGAAGATTTTGAAGTTATAAGCAAAATCTGGAAAGATGTTGAAATTGAATACTATTATTTTAACGATGAAAATGCAGAAAAATCTTTGCAGGCAGGAGTTGACGCAATTTCAACCTTTTCAAATATGTTTGGACGGTACCCATACAACAAATTTAGTGTGGTGCAAACAAACTTCATTTATGGTGGCATGGAATACCCAAATTTGGTTATGATAAGCGACGATGTGGATAACTTTGATGATTATTTAAACGTAATTGTGCACGAAACGGCGCACCAATGGTGGTACGGAATTGTTGGCAACAACGAATACGAATTTCCATGGCTTGATGAAGCCCTAACTGAATATTCTACAGTGCTGTTTTATGATGAAAATGACAGTTACAACATGACTCACAAAGAAATGGTTGATGCGTACAGAGAAAATTATTCTTTGTTTGTAACAGTTTATAATGATGTGCTTGGAAAACTTGATACAAGTATGCGTTCAGTTGATGAATATGCCACCGAACCAGAGTATACATATTGCACGTATGTTAAAGGTGTGCTGATGTTTGATAGTTTATATCAACTTGTTGGCAAAGATAATTTTATTTCTTCCTTAAAACAATATTTTGCAGAAAATAAATTTAAAAACGCAGAGCCAGAAAATCTAATTTCTTGTTTCTCAACAACATGCAAAACAGACCTTGATTCCTTCTTTGAAAGTTGGTGGAAGGGTAAGGTTGTTATAAGATAAGTGCAACATAGTTGCATTTTTCTTTTTTTATTGCCAAAATTATGGTTTTTTGTTTGTCAAAAATTTTTTGTTGCATTATAATTGGAATGAATGAAAAATTTAGGCAAGTATCTTAAGAAAAATATTTGGTACATAATCATTGGACCATTTTTTAAGTTGCTTGAAGCCGTTTCCGAATTGCTTAATCCAATTTTGGTTGCAAAAATTATTGATAACGTTGTTGGTGGTCCAGATGTTCCTTACATCGTAAAAATTGGGATTTTGATTATTGTTGTCAATGTTATTGCAATTATGTTTAGCATTCTTGGTCAGAAGTGTTCTTCCATAGCAAGCACACGTGTCGGCACAGACATGCGTACAGATTTGTTTGAAAAAATTTCAACCTTTTCTCACGCTGAATTGGATAAGTTTGGTACGGCAACACTGATTAATAGAATTGTAAATGATACAGCACAAGTGGAATCTGCAATTGGTATGTTTATGCGTAACATTTTGCGTGTGCCATTGTTGCTTGTTGGTGCATTTGTAATAAGTTTGATTAAGAATCCAAAAATGTCACTTGTGTTCTTGGCACTTATTCCAATTGTCTGTTTAATTTTGTTCTTCTTTATGATGAAAACATCGCCTTACTTTAAAAAGATTAGAACAAAATTGGACAACATCAGCCGTGTAACCAAAGAAAATTTGGACGGAACACGTGTTATTAGAGCCTTTAACAAACAAGAAGCAGAAAACGAACGCTTTACAGAGGTTACAGACGATTACACTTTTACAAACATAAAGGTTACAAAAATTTCTTCTATGCTTGAACCACTCATCTTCTTGATTGTGGACCTTGCAGTTGCAGGTTTGCTTGCAATTGGTGGTTGGCAAGTTAATGTTGGTGGCATGAGCCAAGGCGACGTGATTGCGCTTATTGACTATGTTGGAATGATTACAACTTCACTTTTGTTGATGTCGCGTATTATTGTTATGTTTGTTCGTACAACTGCAAGTTTGCACAGAATTGACGAAATTAATAATACTGTGCCAGCAGTTCAAGAAGTGGAAAATGCAAAATATTATAGAAAATTAAAATATGAAAATCTGATGGAATTTGAAGGGGTTAGTTTCAACTATACCGGAAGCAAAGAAGATAAATCCTTCATTAAAGATTTATCCTTTGTAATAAAACCAGGCCAAACCATTGGCATCATTGGTGGTACGGGTAGTGGAAAAACAACAATTGCAAATTTAATGACAAGATTTTATGATGCAACACAAGGACGAGTGCTTTATAAGGGTAAGGATATTAAAGAATTTTCCTTAAAACAAATTAGGCAAGAAATTAGCATTGTGCAACAACGTAGTTTGTTGTTTAGTGGAAGTTTGCGCAATAACATGCAAATTAGAAATCCAAAAGCAACCGATGAAGAAATCATCAATGCATTAAAAATAAGTCAAGCATGGTCGTTTGTTGAAGAATGGCCACAAAAATTGGATTATCAAATTATGG
>CALCEI010000081.1 GCA_937900575.1 uncultured Clostridia bacterium | reverse complement strand
TTTGTGTTTTCTGCCATTTCTGTAATTTTGCAAGTTGCCGTGTTTAAGTTGACAAAAAAGCGCATTTTTAAAATGGCGCCTTTTCATCATCATTTGCAAATGTCAGGATTAACCGAACCCAAAATTGTTGCCATTTATTCTGCCGTAACCATGTGTCTTGGCGTAGTCTGTATCATTTTATATTTGCTGTAATTTTTTGCGTGGTTAAAGAATAAAATTTATTAGGTGAAATATGAACTTTAAATATAAAAATATTCTTGTTTATGGCTTGAGTGTTTCTGGACAGTGGGCAAGTCGTTTGCTTGTTAAATTAAAAGCAAATGTTTTTTTGTTTGATGATGACAAAGAAACTTTAAAAAGCAAAAGAATAAATGGTTGTTGCGTTTTGAGTGCCCTTAATGAAGAAACAATAGAGCAGTTTGATGCAGTTGTTGTTAGTCCTTCCATTGAACAAAGTAATCCAAATTACATTTTGGCCAAGCATCATGGCATAAGAATTTTTAGTGAAGTGGAATTTGCGTCCTTTTTTTGCAAAAATTTTGTTGCAATAACAGGCACAAACGGAAAAACTACAACGGTTGAACTTACAAAGGAATTGTTAAGCACAAAACACAAAACAATTTCTTGTGGAAACAATGGCTTTCCACTTTCTCGTGCCGTATTAGAAAAGAAACATTACACAAAGGTCGTGGAAATAAGCAGTTTTATGTTGGAAAATTGTGAAGAATTTGCGCCAAGTGTTGCCACGGTTTTGAACATCGAACCCGACCATTTAATTAGGCACAAAACAATGGAAGAATACACAAAACTTAAAATGAGCATTTTTAACAACTTAACACCAAAAGGTTATGCAATAATCAACTTGGATTCAAACATTCACCCAATGGGCAATTTTAAGGTGGTTACATATTCAACTAAACGTATGGCAGATGTTTATGTTAACAATGGCTATTTGTACCTTAAAAATCAACGTATTGTTGCTGTTGCTGATATCAAACTTAAGGGCAAACACAATTTGCAAAACGTAATGAGCGCAGTTGCAATTGCAAGTTTGTTTAAAATAACGGTTAAAGACATAAAGAAGGTGCTTACAAGTTTTGTTGGCGAAAATTTTAGAATTCAAAAAATTGCCACAATATGTGGCATAGATTTTGTAAATGATAGCAAATCCACAAACATTGCTTCAACCTTGGCATGTGTGGACACAATAAAAACTCCAACACAACTGTTGTTGGGTGGAAGCATAAAGGGGTTAGACTATACAAAGTTGTTTAAAAAACTCCCTAAAAAAGTTAAAAATATTTATGCTTATGGCGAAATTAAAGATGAACTTGAAAGGGCAAACACAAACTTCAAACTTTTTAAGTTTGAAACAATGGCTGAAGCTTTTGCATCTGCAGTAAACAAGGCAAAGTGTGGAGATACAGTGTTGCTTTCACCGGCAACAGCAAGTTATGACCAATTCAGCAATTATATATGTCGTGGCAAAGCGTTTAACCAGTTGGTGCGAGATTATGAAATTTCAAACAAAAAAGAATAGCATTGCAATCATCATTTGCACAATAATTCTTTCAGTTTTTGGTTGTGTTATGGTTTTTAGTGCAAGCAAGTATTCTGCAACAGTAACTTACGGCAACCAATTTTTTTACCTTACCAAACAAATTATTGGTGTTTGCATTGGCTTTGTTGGGCTTACAATTTGCAGTTTTATAAACCACAATATTTATAAAAAGTTTTATTGGGTGTTTTACATCGTTGGGCTTGTGTGTTTGTTGCTTGTGTTTATTCCTGGGCTTTCACGCACAAGTTATGGTGCAACACGTTGGATTGGCATTGGCAGTTTTACAATTCAACCAAGTGAAATTGCAAAGTTTTGTTTGGTGTTTTTCCTTGCTGGCTATCTTGCAGATGGGGATAAGTTAAGCAAATTCAAGCATATTGTTATAACACTTCTGTTGGGTGGCATGTATTGTTTGCTTATTATTTTGGAACCAAACATGTCAATTACCATTTGTGTTGCCTTAACCCTTGTTTTTATGCTGTTTGTTGGTGGCATGCGTCTTAAAGTGTTTGGACTTTTGATTGTGCCAGCAATTGCTTTGGCTGTGTTTTTGATGGTTATTGAACCATATAGGTTAAACAGGCTTATGGCATTTATTGACCCATGGAAAAATCCACTTGAAGAAGGTTACCAACTTATTCAATCCTTATATGCCATTGGCAGTGGTGGAGTGTGGGGTGTTGGGCTTTTTAACAGTAGACAGGCAGAATTGTTTTTGCCCTTTGCAGAAAGTGATTTTATTTTTTCCATAATTGCGGAAGAATTGGGTTTTGTTGGTTGCTTGGTGGTTATTGTTGTTTTTGTTGTGCTAATTTATAACATTTTTAAGGTTGGCATACGTGCAAACAACAAATTTTCTGCGATGCTGTGCTTTGGCATTGGTGCAATAATTTCCTTGCAAGTGCTAATAAACATTGCAGTTGTAACAGGCTCAATCCCACCGACAGGGCTTCCTTTGCCGTTTATTTCTGCCGGTTCAACATCTCTGTTTGTATTTTTAAGTGCAATTGGTGTGGTGCTTAATGTGAATAAGCAAACAAAACATAAAGGGTGAAATAGCTTTTTAAGTTATGCAATGCTTTACTTTTTTTATGTAAAATGATATACTAATTTTACAGTGAATGAAGAGGTGTATTATGGAAAATAATATTTTCTATAAAAAAGGCAAAAAGACTAAGAAAAATCCATACGGTTTGTATAAAATAAAAGATACTGACTCGTTAAAAGGTCCAATCGTTATTACATTGATTCCTGATGGTTATTATGAAAAAGATTTAAATGGTGCTTGCAAAGTTGCAGGACGTGCCATAGGGTTGATTGCCAATGAGAAAGATGTTGAATATGCAGAAAGTTTAAATATTGGTTTGCTTTCATGGGGAGACACTGCCAATATTGGTGTAAATTTTGTTTCTGGAGTATTTGGAAATTCAGAGGAACTTTATAATTATTATTTTAAAAAGATTTTATTTGATGAAAATGGCGAAATAAAAGATTTTGAAAGTTTAGCAAAGGATTTACGCAATATTAACATTATTTCATATTGTAATTCTACTTTCACAGTGCAGGAAATTGAAGATTTGATTTATTCTGAACTTGTTAATTCACATAAGTTTACTTCAGAGCAAATAGAAAAATTAATGTTACAAATATGTGTAATTGATGTGACAACAAGAATAAAACCGGGCAGTTGTCGTTTTACTAATGTGCATCTGTTTTCTAAAAGTGATGAAGATTTGCAACATCCTGAATATATTAGGAAGCAAAAAACAGGTATAACAATTTTGAATAACCACGAGGCAAATATTATTGCTAAACAAATGAATTTGAATTCTGATGACCATGCTTTTAGAGTTTTTTTGGACCCAGTAGATGGTAGGACAGATTCTGCTAGTGTTATGGAAGTTGCAGTGGGAGTTTTGCTGTCTAACATGTTGCAAAGTTCACTAGAAGGCAGAATATTGGATGAAAAATCTATATTTGATGTTTCGCTTCTTTTTAATGAAAAAAACATTAGCGTTTTTAATGAACTATTTGGCAAATCACCAATTAGTGATGAAAAATTTAAAATTGCATGTAAAATATTAAGTGAAGGAAGGGAATTTTTAGATTCAAATTATAAAGGTAAAAATGAGATTTTACGCGAATTAAAAAGAAACTTAAATATTAAACTTTACACAAAAATACATGCTGATTTATTAATAAAACTTGCTAGTTTTAATAATTATTTATCCTTATATCAAAAGTTTTCCGAATCTGAATATTTTAAAAATTTAGATGATAAGCAAAAAGCGCTTTTTGAATCTATAAGTTTAGATGTGCAAAACAAATTAAAAACGACACAAGGATATTTGGATGCATTAGACAAATTAGCCTTAGAAGAATGTGAAAACAATGAGAAAAACAAATCTAAAATAGAAAAAATAATTAAGGATTCAAAATCTTTATTTATTAATGAGAAGGCGAAAAGTGTTGTAAAAGCATACGCAGAAGTTAGCATATGGAAACATGGTAAAAGCAATTTTGATACATTTGAATCATGTGAAAAGTATTTATTAGATGTATTAGATGGCTTTTTAAGACAAAATGAAATATCTTGTTAAAAATTGATTTTTGATATTTCGAACAACTTTTTATTAAAAGTTATGTATATAAAAGATTAAAAATAGGCAAATTGTTTGCCTGTTTTTTGTTTAAAGATTATACAAAAATGAATTATTATGATAAAATAAAATAGGAGTAAGTTAATGAAAGTTTTAATTTTGGCATATCCTGGAACGGGTAAATCATATTTGGCAGAACATTATGAAAATGTCAGTGATTTTGAATTCCAACATTACCGTTATGATTATGGTAAGTATAAAGATTTACCATTGGAGCAACTTAAAGGTAGAGAAGATATAAGAACTCCAAAAAAAGATTACCCAGAAAACTTTTTTAAAGATTTAGAAAAAGAGTTAGAATTAAGGGAAATTGTTTGTGTGCCTATGGCAACTTCCATTTTTCCTATTTTAGATTGTTTAAAAAGTAAAGATGTTAGGATTATATTTGCAATTAGAAATGAAGAATCATTTAATGACCTTATCAATGACTACATAAAAAGGGGTAGCACCACTGAATTTATTGAAAGAAGGAAGCATGATTTTGATAAATTCTATAAAATTGTTCAAGAAACAAATTTTGAAAAAATGATACTTGACAGAAATGAATATTTAGCTGATGGAATTATTAAATTAGGAATACCGTTGAAAGCCGGTAAAGGATATAAAAATTATAAATAAATATAATTTTAAATTTTAATAACACAACAGATATATTCAAGTTGTTTACCTTTTAGTAGGTTTTGCATCCTTCTTTGTGCTCATTTTCTGACAAAGCTTTCGGTTTAGAGACAGAAAAGAAAGTGGAAGATGATGGTCTTACCATCGGTTAATAAAAAAAACTTACAATTTTGTAAGTTTTTTTGTTGGCATTTTAGTTTTGTTAAAAGCAATTGTTGAACATTAATATTGTTATTCAAGGCAGTATTGACAAATAATATAAAATATGTTATATATTATGCATTATTAGAGGAGGGGAATTTATGGGTCCTGTTGTGTTTACTTTGACTGAGGAAGGTGAAAAACAAGCTGTTTTAAGTGGACAAAGAATTTTGCTTAAAGAAAAATATTTGCAAGATATTAAGCAATTAAGAAAAGAAGCATCTTCTAACATAAGAGAACAACTTAGTGAATTAAGAAATAAATATATTACAAATTTTGTAAAGTATTCTCCTGAAATTGCAAACTTGAATTTGGTAGAATTTGTAGATACTTTGTTTTATGAATTTGATAGAAACACGTGTGTTGTTAAAGATTTATTAGATGCCAGAAAAGAATGTTTAAAGTGTTTGGTCTATGAATATAATGCAAAACATTTAAGTAAAGAATCTATGGAATCTCTTTTATATTTGCTTGGTGCCGACAAGGAATTAAAGGAAGAACTTGGCATTGCTGAATTGGGTAAGAAATTTGAAGATAAAATATCACTTTTTGATGCTAAAATAGTAAACAGACGAGTTCAAAATAGTCTTTTAAATATTGCTATAAATGATATTGCTGACACGTTTGATCCTGAGGGAGCATTATTTATGCAAGATTTAAATGATATTAAATGGGCTAAAAGTTTTGATTCGACTGATAGAAGAAACTATGTATATGATATTTTAAGCAAAGCAATTGAATTTAAAAATGGAGAACATGAAGATTCATATTTTGCAAACGCTATTAACAAACAATTATCTAAAGTTAATCCATTTGAACTTGCAATGTATAAAGGAAACCACACTTATCTTGATATGAGATTTGCTGAAAAAAAAGAAGTTATGGTAAGAGTGCCACAAAGTATTGAGGAATACAGCAGATATGGTGCTCAATATGAATATAGAGATGAAAGTGTTGTAGAAGCTTACAATCCAGAATATGTTAAAAAGAATATGCCAAAACAAGTTAAAATGCTTGAAGATTCTAACGGATACTACCTTGAAATAAAGTCTTCGGATATTACGATTGAGAATTTAGAAAGATTTCTTAAAATATATGAACCATCAACCGAAATTAGACTTTAATATATAAACTTTATTAACAAGCAAAGTGATAAGTAAAATTTGAAAAAATAAGCAAAGCAGTTTGCTTATTTTTTTATTGATAATTATGAATAAAATATCAACCATGTCTATAAACGTTTTCCACTTGCATTTGAATGTGCTTTAAATATTAAAGATTAAAAGAGAAATAAATCAGCTGATAATTAACAAATTAAAAGCAATTGTTGAACATTTTTCATAAAATGTTATATGACAAATGAAGTTTTTGAAATTGTTGGTGGCAACAAATTAAACGGGACAATAAAAGTTCAAACATCAAAAAATGCAGTTTTGCCAATTGTGGCTGCAACAATAATAACCCCTGGGGTATTTAAAATTTTGGATTGCCCAAACATTGTTGACTTAAAAAACATGCTCACCATTTTGGAAACGTTTGGTGCAAAGATTGAAAAAGACCAAACAGGGTACATAATTGATACAAAAGAGATTGATATAACAAAGTTGGATTGCGAATTGTGTAAAACAATGCGTTCTTCTTTGTTTTTGCTTGGTAGCATGCTGGCGCGTTTTGGCAAAGCAATAATAACCGAGCCTGGTGGTTGCAAAATTGGTGCAAGGCCAATTGATTTGCACCTTAAAAGTTTAAAGCACTTGGGCGTTAAAATAACAGAAGTGGGGGATAAAATTTATTTTGATTCCAGCCATGCACATGCTGGCAAAGTTAAACTTAAACTTCCAAGTGTAGGTGCAACAGAAAACCTTGTTGAATTTGCATGTAAACTTAAAGGCAAAACCACAATCTGTAATGCAGCAAAAGAGCCAGAAGTGGTTGATTTGTGTAATTTCTTAAACAAAATGGGTGCAAAAATTGTAGGTGCAGGGACAGATAAAATCACAATATATGGTGTGAATAGTTTATATCCAGTGGTATATAAGCCAATTAGTGACCGAATTGTTGCTGGAACAATTATGTGTGGCGTGGCTTTGTGTGGCGGTGATGTTGTGCTTACCAATGTGCTTGCAGAACACAACATGGATTTAATAACAAAACTGCAACTTATGGGTTGCAAAATTACATATAACAACAACACAATTCACATTGTAAGCCGTGGCAAGTTACATGCACTAAATTATATAGAAACAGGGTATTTTCCTGCCTTCCCAACAGATGAGCAATCGCTTATGCTTGTGTGTTCTTGCCTTGCAAGTGGGCAAACCGAAATTAAGGAACATATTTTTGAAAACAGATTTTTGACTTTGCCAGAACTTAAGAAAATGGGTGCAAATGTTTTGCAAAAAGATAAAAATAGTGTTACAATAATTGGTGTTAGGGAACTTTATGCCCAAAACCTTACAGCAATGGATTTGCGCGGTGGCGCAAGTTTGGTGTTGGCAGGGCTTGTGGCAAAAGGTAAAACCACAATAAGCAACGTTGGATATATTGACCGTGGTTATGACGGAATTGAAACAATGTTTGCCTTGCTTGGTGCTAACATCAAAAGAGTATGACAAAGAAAAGTTTGATTATTACAACTTCAATAATAGTTTCTGTTGTTGCACTGCTTGCAATCTTATTTGGTGCAGTGTTTTGTTTGCGCACCATTGATATTAAAGTGACGGACGATACACAAATTGCAATTTCGGACGAATCTTTGGCAGGTTTAAACGAAAACGGCTTAAGGTCTGGTGGTTCAATATTTATGCTTGATAAAGAAAAGGCAACAAGTTACCTTGAAAAAAACAACCCAGATGTTAAAGTTGTACAAATAAAGACAGTTAGTGTAATGCGTGTTGAAATATCAATACGTAAAAGACAAAAAATGTTCTACGCAACTTATGATGATAAATTTTATAAATTAGACGAAGAACTTAAAGTTTTGGATATTGTAGAAAACGAGCCAACAGATTTAATTTACATTAATTCTACAGAATTAAACATAACAAGTGGAACAGAAAAAGGTAATTTTGTTGGCACGCAAGAAGATAGGATAGCAACTTACAATTTGTATACTTCCATGCATAACGCAGTTATTATTGATAAAGGCGAAGCAACAGAGCATTATGCTGACCGTAGTGATGTTAAAACTTTGATTAAAACAATTTCTTATGCAAGTGAATTTACGGCAGACGGGCACAAATATTTTAAACTTATTGTAGAAACAAGAGCAATTGTTGGCATAAGATGTGGTATTGTAACAGTTAAATGTTTCTTTAAAAATCCGGCTCCGTCAATATCACAAGCTTCGTATAGTTCATTTGGAACTCCCATTAATGATGCAAGATAAATCATCATGTAGTATCCGATACCTTTCCATATTGTTACGACCGCAACAGAAAGCAATGCCCATTTTGTATCCACAAGCCAGCCTATCGAATTTATGTGCAAAATTGATAACAAATAGTTTAAAATTCCCTGACCTGCATATAGCCACTTGAACGCAATCGCAGCTACGACAATGGATACGATAACCGGAATTTCTTTATAAAAGCCCAGTCTTTTCGGCAAACTGCTGCATATGTTCAGGCAGTGGAATTTCAAAAGTTTTGAGCATTTCTTTTCCGTCATCTGTTTTGACTGGAATTGTCAGCTTGACAGCTGCAAGCATAAGTTTTTTGGCTGCAAGAGCTTTTTTCAAAAGTTTGTTTACTTTAAAATTGCCGTGCTTGTCATCTGCAGCAATCGGCACACCAATCTTTGCTGCATGTATTCTAATCTGATGCATGCGCCCAGTTTCAATGCACCATTTTATGCGGCAAAGATTTACTGTCATTTCTTCTGTTTCAAGAACAGCTTTTGATTCAACCTTATAGCGCGTCAATG
>CALCEI010000080.1 GCA_937900575.1 uncultured Clostridia bacterium | reverse complement strand
TTGATTGTGTTGATGAAATCTTTTACGCAGAACAAACCAACAATCATGACAATAAGGTTAACAATTAATTGTGTTATACCTAATACATCAATCATTGCACCTAAAAACCTGATACCATTAACAACAGGATAGATGCTAAAGAACAGGTTCATACCTGCAACGGCAGAATATGCCATAATTGTGTTGGATATAAAATCTGATTTCCATTTCTTTAAGGCTGCACCATCATCTAATGGGTACATTGCAGAAACTGCGGGGCTGACCACAAACAACATAAGTAACACAAACAATCTCTTTATCATGGCATATGTAAGTGGAATTAAGGTGTACAAAATGAACACACCACCAACACCAAGAATCATATAGTTAATGTTGAATGGTACATAAGCAATCACCACACCAACGTGTGTGAAGATATCCATATTGTTGCCATAACATTCATCAACTCTTTGTGCAAAATATTCTGCAGCTTGGTCTTTTTCTGCATCTGATGCAGAGTCCCATTTATCTAATATCGCTTTAATTGGTGCATAGTCTGAACGCGTTGTAATGTCATCATCATCGCCATGTACAGACAATGCATATACATCGGCTGCCATTCCGGCTCTAACGCGATCTGTACCTTCGCCTCTTATATCAGCTTTAACAATTCCATAAACCCTATATCTGTTGGCATTGTAAGCAGAACAGATGAAAAGTTGCCTTGCCATATCCGTTGAACCACTTGAAGACGTTGCACCCCTTATTGCACCAAGCAAGATGTTACCGAGCCATACACCCAACAAACATCCAACAGGCACAACAACAAAGTTGACCAAACCCTTAACGGCACTTGAAATGATTGCATACCATGTTTTTGGTTTTTCGGCATATATATTCTTTATGAATGCCATAACGGTAAACACAAACAACAAAATTAATGCCAAAATGCCAATTGAGAAAATCATATTCCTAATTAATGGACTTTGTAACAAATAATACACAATACCTGTGTTGTTGATTTGTCCATCGTTACCTGCCGAAATTGCATCATAGTGACCAATATAAGATACGCCACTGCTTTTATACCAAACAGTGCCACCAAAGCCACCAAAAATTTCAAACATGTCTTCTAAAATATAAATCAGTAAAAATATGATACTGAACAATGGATATATTATTGAACCTAACAAACCTGTTACTGCTTCAATCATAAATTTCTCCTTTTTGCCGAAGTAAATTTTCGGCTTACCCCGTATTTCTTGTTAGTATTATATACTAAAATTCCAAGAAAAACAATATTTTTTAACAAATTTCTACAATAAATTATGCAACTTCTGTATCTGCTTCAACAAAATTGAAGGCTTGGTCGCTATCAAATTCCAAACGAATACCATCAATTTTGAAAGTTGAATAACTGTTGCCTGTTGTTTCGTCTGCCTTTTGTTCCAAATAAGTTGCGCCTTCTCCTGCTTGTTTTGCAAGGCTTAACAATGATGTTTCTTTGTCTGTTACGCCAACTTCTGGTTGCAAGCCATTTGTGAAGGCTGTAACCTGTGCATAAATGTTGGAAGTTGTGCCATAAGTTTCAATCCCTTCCAACTTTTCAGAACCAAAACCACCAATATTATCAAATTCATAAACTGTTGTTCCATTTACAATCTTTGCTTGGAAGGTTGCTTTATCATGGTGCCAAATTCTTAACTGAATGTGATTTATTGTTAAATCTCGTTTTGGCAAGTAAATTGCAGCAACATATTGCTCTTGCAAAATATCTTTCATTGTATCGTCATCATTTTGCAAAATGAAATCTTTAACATACAATTTTTCGGTACGCACAAGTTTTGCATTGTTTAAAACTTCATTTACACTTGCTGGAATTTCTGTTACTGTTGTTGGGTCAACCAGCACATGCTCGGTGTCTTCAACATGGAAGAATGGACAAATGCCATCGGCAATTATTGTTTTGAATTTCTCTTGCAAATATGAATCTATACCCATATACTTAATTGCATTAATTTTTTCAATCAATTCCATGCTTGCTGGTATGCTTGCAATATCCACGTTGTTATCATATGAATATGCCATATTAACCATTTCGCCAAGCACTGTTCTTAAGTTGTCATATTCCATTTTGTTAAAATCTAAAACATCTTGCACTGTGTAATTTTCTGGAATTATGTTTGCAGTTACTGATTCTGCGTCATAGGTTGAATTTGCTTTTATTTCTTCAATGGCTTTGTTTGTGGAAGATTCAATGTAAATTACATAATCTTCAACAATATCAAGTTTTGCTTGTTCGTCATCTTTGTAAACCGTCCTAACAGCATAAAAATCTTTACCTTTTGCACCAAATTCAGAATCTGCCTTTACGTCATCTGGTTTGGTATCTCCAGCCAAAAGCATAATGAAAATAAGACAAACACTACCAGCAAGAATAATGGAGCAAAGGGTTGGTGCGCTTTCTGCAATTCCTCTTGCAATCTGTGCAATTCTATGCTTCCAATTAATTAAAAGTTGAAGCCTGATTTCTCTTAACTGCTTTTTAAACTTTTTATGTTTTTTTGCTTTTTGATAAACAGTCAAATATTGTGGTGGAATAACAAGTGATTTTTTTGAAACCAAATGACTTTTTAATCTTTTAACAAAAGGCTCCAAAATGAATTCTTCCAAATAGAACTTAAATATTTGTTTGACTCTGCCTTGCAGGGCTCCACCAATTTTTTCCAATTGTGGAAGCATTTTGGACAATATGGCAATTTTCTTTTTTGTATCTTCAATTTCTTCCAACTTTTCAAGTTGCTTTTCAATTTTTTCAATTGCCTTGTTGATTTTTTCCATGGCCTTGTCTTCGGCACTTTCTGGAGCATCAAATGGGTGTTTTATTCTATCTTTGAAATCATCAACATTCTTTTTGATGCCATCAACTGCTCCGTCAACTGCCCTGCCAACCCTATTTTTCATTTTATAAACAAAAGTTTCGTCAGTTTCATAATCGTTATCGGTGTCGATTTCATCGAGTCCTGTTGTAAAATTGTTATTTTCATCTATTTCTGTTTCCGTTTCTTGCTCACCATCAAAAGAGGTAACGGCCATGTCTTCGCCACCCGTGTTATAAACCAAATCTTCATCTTCTGGGTCTACAACATCATAGTCATTATCTTCATCATTAGACCAAGTATAATAATCATCGCCATCGTCCATGTTATCTTCAAATTGGTAATTGTTTAACACATCATAAAATGTTTGTTCGCCTTTACGAGGGGTTATTGCTGCAGGGTCAAATTTTATATCTCTTAAACTATTTTTCTTTTCTTTTTCATTATCATTTTTTGCCATAATAACCTCCTTTTTACACAAATTTTCTAACTATATTATAGTTAGTGTAGCAAAAAAAACAAAAAAATACAAGTGGTTACATAAAAATTCTTTTTAAACTTTTATTTTACACAGTTCTTTTTTTGAATTGAAAACTAAAAACAAAAAACCTTGGCAAAAACCAAGGTTTTAAATTGCATATTAAATTTGCACCGTTCAACTAACTATTTTGTTACTGTTGGTACTATGGTTTCTGCCCAACCTATAATCTTGTCAATGTTGAATGCCAAGAAGTAGAACACTGCAATTAATACAATAACTACACCAATACCAATAACTACATAAATCAATTTTTGTTTTGCTTCTTCACGTGCGTTTTTGTCCTCTGCCTTCAAGAATTTGATACCAACAACAATAGCATAAATGATGCCGGCAACTGCCAAGACGATAAGCATTGGGTTGATAAACGTAATCAATGCGTTAAGCAAAGTGTCCAACCAAGCAATTTTTGTATTAACCGTTGCTGCTAAATACATAATAAATCCCCCCTTAATTTTGCACAAATCCTTTACCTTTTGTGCATTTATCTGTGATTATAATAGCAATTAATTAAATTAAAATCAACCAATTTTAACAAATATTTTAAATTTTTTTAAATTTTTTTATTTTTTATTTGACCTTTTAAAACTGCATTTTTGCCCTTGTTTTAAGTGGTTTTAACGGATTTTTACAAAATTTGACATAAAAAATGTTTAAAATTTTTTGATTTTACAATTCAATTTTTACACATATTTTGTAAAATTATACAAGTTATTTATAATAAATAAAAATTTGACAAAACAATTTGTTGACTATTTTCTTTATACATATTATAATTAATTTGAAATTTAAGGTGGTTAAAATGAAAAAAATTGGCAAAAGGTTATTAAAATATTTGATTGTTTTTGCAATTGCATATCCATTGTTGGTTATTGCAGTTCCATATTTTTCAACAAAACAAATTAGGTTTGACTTTGCAGCAATGACAGACACAACAACAGTTCTGCTAACCATTGTTATTGTTGGTGGTTTTATTATTTACGATTTGCTTCGTCTTGTGGACGGCAAGGGCAAAAAGAAAAAAGGTGACAAGGCAGAAGATAAAGTTAACGACACAACTGGTAATGAAATTAGCGAATTCTTCAACAGAGATTTTGTAACAGAAAAAATCTTGGAAGAAGAACCAAAGTTTAACTATAACACTCTTTCAACAATCAAACAAAGCAAAACCGATGGTGTTTTGGTTCGTGCAGAGGCTTGGAAAGGTGGGCTTGAAATTAACTTTGTTGAACCAATCCACGCGCTTATTGTTGGTACAACAGCATCTGGTAAAACTTCTCGTTTTGTTGTGCCATCACTTCAATTGATGAGTATGACAGCAGCAAAACCATCTTTTGTTATTACCGACCCTAAAGGCGAATTGTTTGAAAAATGTTCTGACAAATTTGAGCAAGAAGGTTATGACATTAAGGTTGTTGACTTGCGTAACCCATTCAGTTCTGTTCAATGGAATCCATTAAGTTACCCTTATGATTTGTACCAAAGAAGTTTCAATTTGGAAAAAGAAGTTAAAGTACACATGGCTGGGGATAACCCAAAAAGATATAACCTTATTTACCAACGTGATTTTGATTACACATCAGCAACATGGTTTGAATTTGATGGTGTTGCTTATGCTGACAGAGATATTTTGGACAGTGACCTTAGTGTTATGGCACGTGATTTGAAAGATAAAACCTACACAGCATTAAGTGATATCTGCTCCACTCTTGCACCAATTGAAAATCCAAAAGACCCAAGTTGGGAAAGAACTGCTCAAAGATTGATTCATGCAGTTATGCTTGCTATGCTTGAAGATAGCCGTATTCCTGAACTTGGCATGACAAGAGAACGTTACAACTTATATAATGTATATAAAATATGTAATACAGCCGACACCGGTCGTGACACATACGCAACACTTAAAAAATACTTGTTTGAATATCGTGATAAGTTCAGTAAGGTTGGCAATTTGGCTTCCACTGCACTTAACAACGCAGATACAACAAGTAAAAACTATATGGGCTTTGTATCCAGCAAAACAATTTTGTTCAGTGATATGGGTATAAGTTTCTTAACAGCAAAAACAGATATCGACTTTGTCAACATAGACGAAAAGCCAACTGCTTTGTTCCTTATTATTCCAGACGAAGTTAGAACTCGTTATCCATTGGCAATTTTGTTTGTATCACAACTCTACACTCGTTTGGTTGAAAAAGCTCAACGTATTGGTGGTGCACTTAAACGTCATGTTTACTTTATGCTTGATGAATTTGGTAACATGCCAAAATTCCCTAACTTTGGTACAAGCATGGCTGTTGGTCGTGCACGTGGCATCTTCTTTGAACTTTGCGTTCAATCTTATAGCCAACTTTACCAAGTTTATGGTCAAGAAGAAGGCAAAATCATCAAAGAAAACTGCCCAATCCAAGTTTACATCGCTTCTGAAGATACGGTTACAAACAAAGAATTTTCTGAATTGCTTGGCAAAAAGACAATTAGTGTAACAAGTGAAAACAAAACAAAAGGTGCTGATGGCAAAACATCAACTTCAACAAGCACACAAATTAAATCTATTCCTGTTGCTTACCCAGAAGAATTGCCAACATTTAAAGATCAAGGCTACACAACAATAAAAACCTTTAACCCAAATGCAGCATTAAAAACAATAATCACTCCTTACTTTGACTCTGAAGTTTCTCACATTTATTCAACAAAACGTACGCACAGAGGATATCAAAGCAGACACATCTTCGATGAAAATGCAATTTTCTATGATATAAAAGAAAGAAATACAATTATGGCAAAACAAAACGGCGAAGATGAAGATGATGATTTGTTCTAAAGCAAAAAAAACAGCCAAACTGATGGCTGTTTTTTGTTACCTTATAATTTGATTTTCAACCGTGTCTTCTTCAACAATGCCCTTGGCAATTTTTGTGTCATGAGCCAATTTAATTCCATTAACAATTTTTATGAATGATGGTACATTAAATTCACAAATTCTGCCATTTTCATCTCTTGTCAATTTGCGCCCAAGATAATGAACTTTGTGCCCAATGGCTTGCATCAAGCAATTATCTTCAATATTTACATTATCGCCAATTTCAATGTTCCCACAAAAACTTGTGCCGTTACCAATGTGAACATTGTTACCAATTTTAACCGTACCGATTATGTCTACATATAAGCTGTCACCAACTTGTAAGTCATTTCCATGCATAAAGAATACTATGTCTAAGATTTCTTTTTTCCTTTCAATTGTTGTATTTTTATCATTGTATTCCGCACATAAAGTGTGAGTTAATTCAAAAATACGTGATATTGTAGGGTCAAGTGTATTGTATGGTAAATTTTTTAATTGTTTAATATATTGTGTAAAGTCTCCACTTATACCTAATTTTTTTACATGATTTATTATTTGCTCAATCTCTGCATCTGTCCTTTCGATAGGCATGTTGCTGGAAGTTTTGTTTTCATCAATTGTATGCTTTGAATATGCTGGTTCTCCAACGATGATGCTGCCATCCTCCAACGCGCTTTCATCAGTTACAACTGAACCAAGAGTTACAACAGATCTTCCACTTACCGTTGCATTATCTGCTACCTTTACACCAGCACATATCCAAGTGTCACCACCAACTTCAATTTTGCCTAATTGATTGTTTTTAACTTCAGAATCTCCAAAGGTAACATTGTTTGCTAAAAAGGTATATAAACCAATATGAACCAAAGATGAGACGCCAAAATCTACCCTTGCATTGATATAATTCATGCCTTCCAAATCAACTAAACCAATAATTGCTCTTAAACCTTCACCACCACCAAACAAACCGTCGCCGTGGCCTGGAAACAATGCTTTTAAAATCTTATCTTTTTCTTTTACTGCTCTCTCTGCAATTTCAGGTGATTTAAACATGTCTTGCACCACTTTTGTTAAATTATCACACAATTCATTGGATAAAGCCACAACTTGTTTATATACTATATCATTGGTATCAAACTTCTCACCTGAATACATTTTCCTAACTTCAGTGAAATCACCTTTTATTCCTAAACTTTTTAAATGCTCAATTTTTTCATCAACCGTTAACATCTTTATACCTCATTGTGGTTTATTATAGTTAGAAATTATAATTTGTCAATACCAAGTAGAAAATTATACTTTGTTACTTATGCTGTGTATAACCCAAAGGTAATAAAAAAACAACACTCTTTCGAGTGCTGTCCATTTGGTTGCGGGGACAAGATTTGAACTTGTGACCTTCGGGTTATGAGCCCGACGAGCTGCCGTGCTGCTCCACCCCGCGTCGTACGAGTATATTATTACCACAAATTAACAATTATGTCAATAACTTTTGGCAAAAATTAGTGATATTATGTATTAACCAAAAATTTTGTGCCATATAAATGCAATAAATGTGAACATATTAAAACCAAAATGATTCAATACTAATGTGGTTGAAATGCCAAGCAATATTGCAAACACAATGCCTACTGAGAACATCTTAAGAATTGCCTTGGCTTGTGCTGGGCAGTTTTTTCTCCAAACAAAATAGCAAACAAGACCCACGGGTGGACAAAAAAATGTAAGTATAAACCAAATAATGCTGTGTTTCTTTTCCATGGCCATTATTGTTACATAAAGAAATTAATTAGTCAATCAATTTTAAATTTGTGTTGAATTTTTTAATAAATTATGTGCAAAATTTTATTTTTAGTGTTAT
>CALCEI010000079.1 GCA_937900575.1 uncultured Clostridia bacterium | reverse complement strand
AACAAGTTGTTTTTTTGTCAGATAGGTTGGAAATTGTTCATGCTCCGGATGTTGTTGCTAATGAAGAAGAAGATGAAAATGCTTTAAGAAACAAAAAAACATCAAGCATAATTGTTGCTTATGATTATATATCAACACATGATGATGCTGTTGCTTTGGTTACGGCAGGAAGCACAGGTGCAACACTTGCTGGGGCTCATCTTAAATTAAATAAATTGGCAGGTATTGTTCGTCCAGCTTTGGCACCAATGTTCCCAACAGTAAATGATGGCAAAGTGCTTATGTTGGATTGTGGTGTTAATGCAGAAACAACTGCAGAAAACATGTTTCAATTTGCCATTATGGGTAACGAATTTATGAAGGCAAGTGGCATCAAAAAACCAAAAATTGCACTTTTAAATTTGGGTATTAATGAAACAAAAGGTGATGATCAACACAAATTGGTGTATCAAATGCTTAAAAATTCCAAACTCAACTTTGTTGGTAATATCGAATCACGTGATATTATGCGTGGCAGTGTTGATGTTGTTGTAACTGATGGGTTTTCTGGCAACATATGTTTAAAATCCATTGAAGGAACAGTGGAAATTATATTTAATGAACTTAAAGATGTAACAACAAAAAATGTAAAAACAAAACTTGGCGCTTTGCTTTTAAGAAGTGGCTTTACAGAAATTAAAGATAGGTATGATTATCGCAAACTTGGTGGTGCACCATTACTTGGCATGGATAAAATTATTTTAAAATGCCATGGAAACAGTAAATCAGAAACAGTTGCAAACACAATTTTGCAAGCGTACAAATTGGCAGAAAACAAATTAATTGAAAAGGTTGAAAAAGCAATAAAAGATGAAAAATAGTTTTTTGGAATTGTTTGAAAAATGTGATGAAGATTTGAAAGCACTTGCTTTCACTCATTCTTCCTATGCACATGACAAAAGCTGTGAAAGTAATGAACGGATTGAATTTTTGGGTGATAGTGTTTTATCCACAATTGTAAGCGATTATCTTTTTAAACATTTGCATGATGCTGAAGGCAAGATGAGCAAAATCAGAGCAACATTTGTATGTACAGAAAGTTTGGCAAATTTGGCGCGTAAACTTGACATTGAAAAGAGGATTAAATTTGGTAAAAGTTTTTCTGGCAAGGCAAGCGACGCAATTTTGGCAGATACAATTGAAAGTATGATTGCCGTGTTGTATCTATCCTATGGGTTGCATTCAATTTCTGGTGCAGTGTTGGATGCACTTGATGTTCCAAACAAAGTTAAAGCAGGGCTTAAACCAACGGATTATAAATCAGAGTTGCAAGAATATGCCCAAAGTATAAAACAAAAACTTAAATACGAAGTTGAAACATACACAACAAAAGGTGGGCAAGATAATTTTAGGGCAACCGTTATGTTAAACGAACAATTTTTGGCATATGGCCAAGGTTCAACAAAACGTGAAGCAGAACAAAATGCGGCAAAATTAACATTGGAAAAATTAAGGAGGAACAAATGAAATTTGGGCTTAATGAATTGAAAGAACAAAAAAAGAATTTAAAGGCGGATAAACCTGTAAAAATACACTTAGCTTTGGCATTAGATTCCAAAACTAAAAATGTTGTTGGCACATTAAATTATAGGTTATCTTTGCTTAAAGAAACACAAATAAAATATTATAGTTCAGTTACAAAACCACACATAACTCTTATTTCTGGTGTTGTAAAAAATGCCATGGTGTTTAATGAAGTTAAAGACATGTTGTCCACATTGTTTAAATCTTTTAAAATTGGTGAATTAAATTTAACACCAACAAAATATTATTTAAGCAAAGATGGTACTTGGCTTTTAATGGGTTTAAAACCAAATGAATTTTTGTCTAATTTAACCGGAGTTCTGAAAGACTTTTTAAGGTCTTACGTTGAATTTGGCAACGAACATGACTTGCATATCACTGTTACAAGGTTTAAAGAAGATTGCACAGGAAAAATTAATTTAAACAAATTGACATTGCCAGAAAGCGTACATGTAAAAAATGCTATTTATGGTTTATCTGGTAAAAATGGCGTTCTTCTTAACACGGCAAAGTCATATAAAATATAGGAGGGGAACATGAAAGACGAAGAACTTTTTGATTTAGTAAAAGATAAGGATGAAGAAATTTTAAAAACATGTTCGATTCCGGATGTCATTTTCTGCTTATTGGATATATATAAGGCGGTAAAATAGAATGAAAATATCTGAGAAACAAAAGAAGTTTTCAGACGAGTACATTAAAAATGGGGGAAATGCGACAAGAGCAGCAAAGGCAGCAGCCAGGGAAGAAGAAAGAGCTGTTAAGGCAGCAGAAAAAGAAGTAGAAGCTTTAAAGGCTCTTATAGAACTTGATGAAGGCAGCAGCAGACT
>CALCEI010000078.1 GCA_937900575.1 uncultured Clostridia bacterium | reverse complement strand
TTATTTTAAACAAGACAACCTGCCAGAACAGATTTCAACAGAAAAAATCTTAAATTTTGTTGCAGAGCTAAACAAGTTTGGTTGCGAATTATCCTTTAATACCAACAAACATCGTGAATATACCCTTTTTAAGTGCGTTGGTAACAAGTCAAGCGAATTGTGTAAGATTAAAGACACAAACGAACGAGTTACAATAAAAGACAGCGATGTGTTTAATTATGATGAAATAACCTATTACATTCTTGATGAAGATTTGGAAGTTGTTGCAGAAACAAAGGTTTACCCAAAAGATTATTTGATTAACACTCTTAATTCTGCCATAAAGTATGGAAAAAATAAATGGGCAGTTTAATTTGATAATATCTGCCACATTTTGTTGTTAAAATTTTGGTCCTTTTTGGATTGCAAAAGCAAGATGTTGGTTTGGGTGTTATTTGGTTTAAAATCTAGTTTTTTAACAAGGTTTGAGCTGTTGTTTACAATTTCTGTTCCTTTACAATACTCTTTGAAATATTCGCTTACAAGTTCGTAGTGTGTGCAACCCAAAATTAAAGTTTTGAATTGGTCCAATTTAAGTCTTTTTATGTGCTGTTTTATAATACTCTTCATTTTGTCTTTATCTAATAAATGCTTTTCAACCATTTCTGCAAGTGTTTTATCTTCAATTATGTTGTCTGTTTGCATGTTTCTTTTTGTAAGTGGTGTTGCAAGCGTTGGAATGGTTGAATTAACTTCCATTTTTACTATGTTCTGCTTACTTTCAGTTATGCTTGTTGATGCTGTGTTGCATGCAATGATAATTATATCTGGAAGATAATTTTTGTTTAGGTAATTGATTATTTGTTGCATTCTACTATCCACAAATTCCTTTGTTTTGTTGCCGTAAGGCATAAATTCATTATCTGCATAAAAAATATAGTTACCACTGCCGTAACGTTTAATTAAAGCTTTTAATACACTAATGCCACCAATTCCACTATCAATAAGTGCTATTGTTGGTTTAAGTTTGGTTAGCATAATATTATTTATGCATTTAACAAAATGTTGTTAAACACTTGCAATTTTTTGTTTGGTTTGGTATACTTGCTTACATATATGGAGGTTTACATGGCTAATATCAAATCAGCTAAAAAACGTATTTGTGTTATTAACAGACAAACTGGTGAAAATAAATCATACGAAACAAGGATTGCTACTCTCATCAAAAAATATAAATCAGCAGTTGATAATGGCACAGATGGTAGCGCATTGTTAAGCGAAGCTTTCTCTGTAATTGATTCTGCCGTATCAAAAGGCATCTTATCAAAAGCAACTGCAAACAGAAAGAAAGCAAGAGTTAGTGCTTACAAAAAATAAATTGGATAAAAAGAACGCACGTTGAGTGCGTTTTTTTGTTAGAAAATTAACTTATAAAGTGCGTTGTATACGGATAGTTTGCCGGATTTAATTTGAAAATCCAAATCCACATATTCGTTGTACAAACCAACGTAATACTTCACTCCATTTTTGGATATAAATTGCCTTGCCATCTTTATTGCATAAGGTTTAATATTCAGGATTTTTGCAAGTTTTTCATCATCTTTGTTTACTGCAATGTACTGCATACGCCTGAAATATTTGCCCATATATGCAAAGATTTCGCCAAATGATTGAGTTTTGGAAATATCGCTTAAAACTGTTTGATATTTTACATAATCCTTTTCGTCAATTGCGTTTGTTAAGGTGTAAATCATATATTGGCTTGTATCTGCAACCAAATTTGTTACCATATCAATTGTGATTGTTGTTTCATCTGTGGCATAAGCAACAAGTTTGTTGAGTTCTGTAACCAATCTTGCCATTGAACCTTCTGTAATTTCAATTAAATAGTCCAAAGCACGTTCTTCAATTGATAAGTTTTGTTTGCTTAAGAAATTAAGCACATATTTGCTTAAATTTGCTTTATCCAAGAAAGAACAATCCACTGTTTCACCAAGTGCAAACTTATCTGCATTAAGCACTGCCAACACGGTTGTTGAATTGGTAAAATCATAATTTGATACGTAATTTAAAATTTCTTGGCTTGGTTTATTTATAACAACCAATCTATAATCATTGTTTATTGGCAAAGTTTCCAAACTTGCACTAAAACTGCTTAAAGTTGTTTCTTCTTCATCAAAATAGGCATAGTTAAACTCTTCCAAATCCTTAATTAAAGCCTGTTTAAGCAAGGTTACGGATTGTTTTACAAGGAAAAAATCTTCACCTTTAATATTATACAAAGGTTTAACATTTTGTTTTAAATTTTTGCTTAATTCAATGAACTTCATATAACTTTATTATACCAAACAACACACCAAAATTGCAAGTGTTAAAAACGAAATTATAACTTTATCTTTAATTCGTGCCGTACATACATTGCTTAAAACTAGCAATAACACAAAATATGGTACAATAGAAATATAACTTACACTTGTGGTTGTGAAATATGCAAATGGCAAATTTCCTAAAAATTGACTGCTTACGGCAATAAATTCAAACACATAATTTATTGGAATAAGCGCATAAGTTACAAATGGCAAAACTAGTGACAACATGCTTAACACAAAAGTTGCCACAAAACAAACTGTAAAAATTGGTATAAGTACTATGTTTGCAAGCAAAGAAATTATGTTTATTGTTTTAAAATATAGTGCCATAATCATCATTATTGAAACAAGTGTTGAAGCACTTATAGACAAACTGTTTGAGAGTGCACTTGGCATTTTTGTTTTTGCAAGTACTCCATTTATTGAACGATTTAATAAAATGATGCCTGCTACACAAGAAAAACTTAGCAACGTGCCAACATCAAAGGCACAAAGTGGATTTATTAAAAACACAACAATTCCAGAAAGACCAACTGCAGAAAGCGAATCATATTCTCTGAATACTATTGGCGCAAGCAACAGACAAACTGACATTATTGACGCCCTGACAACCGAAATTGTAAAGTTGCAGATGTACATATAAAAGCCTAAAATTATTGAAATAATTATAAGACGCACCCAATCCTTTACTCTGCACTTCTTCAACACAAAACTTAAAATAGCAACAATAATTCCCACATGCAAGCCAGAAACGGCAAGCAAATGTGCAATGCCAGATGCTTTGAAGGCATCATATTTTGCTTCTGAAAGTGAATCTTTGTCTCCAAACAAGGCAGAATATGCCAAATCTACGTTGGATTCACTTAAACCGTTGCTTAAATTTGTTTTTATGTATTGTTTTATCTGTTCGGCAAATTTAACGTCCTTTCCAACAACGGTTAGATTGCTTTTGTACGTTGAAGCTGAATATTTAATGTTTTTATAAAAATAAGTTGCGTTTGGTGTATCGTATTTTAACAAATCCGTTTGTTTTACGCTGTTTGGCACAAATTCAATTACCGAGCCGACGTCTATATCATCAAATTTACCATTGAAATCGCTTATGTAAACAACAAGTTTACCATTTATGCTTTCGCCATCGAACTTACAACTATCCACGTAAATTGTAAGTGTTGTATCTTCACTTTCAACAACATTGCAAACTCTTGCAGAAATTAAGTTTGGTTTTGTAACGGGTTTGTTGAAAGTGTTTACTGCAAGCAAATATGCTCCACCACCCAAAGCAAAAGATATAAGTGCAACAAGCAAATACTTTGGTGTTTTATTCTTTATGGCAAACAAGACGAATATGGCTAGCACAACTGCAAATGCAATTGAGCATATTATTATGTTTTTGGTTATGAAAAAGGTAAAAATGCTTCCAAGAAGCAGAAACGCAAATATTAAGCATAATGGTCTATAATTAAACCACCTTTCTTTTGTTAATGTCCTTTTCATATTGCAATTATATCATTATTTTTGTAAAAAATAAATCAATGTGCTTGAAAATTTTATTATTTTATGCTATTCTATAATTGTTTTTTATGGCCTTATAGTCTAGCGGTTAGGACGCGACCCTCTCACGGTTGAGACTGGGGTTCGATTCCCCATAGGGCTACCACTTAAATCACCTTTTAGGTGATTTTTTGTTATTTTATTTAAAATTGGTTATAACCTTTTGACAATGAGTCCAAAATAGTATACTATTATAAATAGTATTTAGGAGTTAATAATGAAAAATATTGCAGTTATTACAGGTGCATCTTCTGGAATTGGCAGAGAATTTGTTCGCCAACTTGATGCAGAAAAATTTGATGAAATTTGGGGCGTTGGTCTTGGTGCCGAAGCATTGGAAGAAGTAAAAAAGGAAACAAAAACAAAGTTTGTTCCACTTGAACTTGATTTGACCGCTGACGCAAGTTTTGAAACATATAAAGAATTGCTTAAAAAAAGCAAAGTTAACGTTTCTTGGCTTGTAAATTGCAGTGGTTTTGGTAAATTTGGCAGATACGATGAAATTCCTGTTGAAGCATCGGCAAATATGGTAGATTTAAACTGTAAAGGTTTGCTTAAAATGACAGAATATACCCTTCCATACATGGCAAATGGTGGAAGAATTATTGAAATTGCTTCTGTTGCCGGTTTCCAACCAATTCCTTACATTGCTGTTTACGGTGCAACAAAGGCTTTTGTTGTAAGTTATTCACGTGCTATGAATGTTGAACTTAAACCACGCAATATTTCCATCACTTGTGTATGCCCTTTCTGGACAAAAACAAATTTCTTTAAACGTGCAACCGAAACAAAAGCAAAAAACGAAGTTGTTACAAAGTATGTTGCAATGTATAACCCTGTTGATGTTGTTGCAAAAGCAATTAAGGATACAAAAAAGCAAAAAGAACTTTCAATTTATGGCTTTAAGGCACGTTCTCAAGTTCGTTTGGTTAAAATTTTGCCACATAAACTTGTTATGAAAATTTGGGTAAAACAACAAAAATTAAACAAAAAATATAATTAATTAATCTGCCTTTTGGCAGATTTTTGAGGTAAACATGACAGATATTGAAATTGCAGAAAGCATTGTGCCATCAAACATTGTTGATGTTGCAAAACAAATTGATATTAGTGAAGATAATTTGGAATTATACGGCAAACTTAAAGCAAAGGTTGCAGATTTTTCTTATAACCCAAAGGGTAAATTAATTTTGGTTACAGCCATTAACCCTACCCCCGCAGGTGAAGGTAAAACAACCGTTTCCATTGGTCTTGCCGATGGCTTAAAAGAAATTGGCAAAAAAGTTTGTTTAGCATTAAGAGAACCTTCTTTGGGCCCTGTTTTTGGTCTTAAAGGTGGTGCAACAGGTGGTGGATATAGTCAAGTTGTGCCAATGGCAGACATCAACCTTCATTTTACAGGCGATTTCCACGCAATAACAAGTGCAAACAATTTGCTCTGCTCTTTTGTTGATAACCACATTTATCAAGGAAACGAATTGGGCATTGACGCAAGCAAAGTTGTGTTTAACAGATGTTTGGATTTAAACGAACGTGCTTTAAGAAATGTGCAAGTTTGTTTGGGTAAAAATAACGGCACTGTAAGAGAAGATAGTTTTAATATTACAGCAGCAAGTGAAATTATGGCAATTTTGTGCTTAAGTGCTGACCTTATGGATTTAAAAGAAAGATTGGGTAACATTTTGGTTGCATATACAGTTGATGGCAAACCTGTTTATGCAAAAGATTTGCACGCAGAAGATGCAATGACAATCCTTTTAAAAGATGCAATAAAACCTAATCTTGTGCAAACACTTGCTGGCACTCCTGCCCTTGTTCATGGTGGTCCATTTGCAAATATTGCACATGGTTGTAACACAATTATTGCAACAAAGTTTGCATTAACAAAGGCAGATTATGTTGTTACAGAAGCAGGTTTTGGTGCTGACCTTGGTGCACAAAAGTTTTTGGATACAAAATGTCGTGTTGCAAATTTAACACCAAATGCAGTTGTGGTTGTTGCAACAATAAAAGCACTTAAATTGCATGGTGGTGCAGATAAAACCACTCTTGCGACAGAAAATGTTGATGCAGTTAAATTGGGTCTTAGTAACTTGCTTAAGCATGTTGATAACATTAAAAATGTTTACCATTTGCCTGTTGTTGTGGCAATTAACAAGTACTCTAGCGATTCCGAAAAAGAAATTGCAGTTGTAACTTCTGCTGTTGAAAATTGTGGTGTTAAAACCGTTGTTGCAGACGTTTGGGGAAAAGGTGGCAAAGGTGCAATTAACCTTGCAAACGAAGTTGTTGAATTGTGTAATAAAGATAATTCAACATTTACGTACAGCTACGAATTAACTGACAGTGTAAAAGAAAAAATTGAAAAGATTGCAACAAAAATTTATGGTGCATCTGGTGTTACCTACTCTGACAAAGCGCTTGAAGACCTTAAGGCAATTGAAAAATTACATAAAGACAATTTGCCTGTGATTATTGCAAAAACACAATACTCTTTAAGTGATGATGCAACTAAACTTGGCGAACCAAAAGATTTCAAAATCAATATTAGAGAAATTCAACTTAGAAATGGTGCTGGTTTTATTGTTGCCATTGCTGGTAAAATGCTTTTGATGCCTGGACTTCCAAAAGTGCCTGCAGGAAGCAAAATGACAATTGACAAGAACAACAAAATTACAGGTTTGTTTTAGATGAAAAAAGAAGGTTTAAATTAACCTTCTCTTTTTTAATATTGTTTGCCAAAATAGATGCGATATTTACTTGGTTTGCCACAATAAATGCACTTGTGGTCTGCATCCATGCTGTGAATTACACGTGTTTTGATGGTTGTGTTGTTTTTGATTTCTTCTTCACATGATTTTTCGCCACAATGGTAAGACAAAACAACTTTACCTGCATTAACCATGTTAACCATTTCATTATAATCATCACTTTCAACAACAGAATTGTTCATAATTTCGGTTGCTTGAACATACATGTTGTTTTGGATAACTTCTAACAAATCTGCAACTTCTTTTGCAATGTTGTTTAAGTGTAACTCAACTTTTTCGTGTGTGTCACGTCTTACTGCAGTTGCAACACAGTTTTCGATGTCACGTGGACCAATTTCCAAACGCAATGGCACACCCTTCATTTCGTATTCATTAAACTTCCAACCTGGTGTGTTGTTGGAATCGTCCATTTTAACCCTTAAACCTGCATTATTAAGTGTGTTGTAAACTTCTGTACATTTTTCCAACACGCCTTCTTTTTTTGTTGCAATTGGAATGATTACTGTTTGAATTGGAGCAACATGTGGTGGCATTCTTAAGCCACGTTCATCACCATGTACCATAACAAGTGCACCAATCAACCTTGTGGAAACACCCCAACTTGTTGAATAGCCATATTCCAATTGACCGTCTTTGTTTAAGAATTTGATGTTGCTTGCCTTTGCAAAGTTTTGTCCCAAGTTGTGTGATGTGCCTGCTTGCAAGCATTTACCATCTTTCATAATTGCTTCCATTGAATATGTATCTATTGCACCTGCAAACTTCTCTTTTTCGCTCTTTTTACCTGTCAAAACAGGGATTGCAAGCACGTTTTTAAGGCATTCAACATAAATTTCCATCATCTTTTTTGCGTCTGCTTCTGCATCAGCCAAAGATGCTTGAACTGTATGGCCTTCTTGCCACAAAAATTCGGTTGTTCTCAAGAATGGACGTGGAGTTTTTTCCCATCTTACAACGTTGCACCATTGATTCATTTGTACAGGCAAATCACGGTAAGAATTAATCCATTTGGAATACATATCACAAATTATTGTTTCACTTGTTGGGCGCACAATAAGTTTTTCGCTAAGTTCTTCGCCACCTGCGTGCGTTACAACGGCAACTTCTGGGGCGAAACCTTCCACATGCTCTGCTTCTTTTTTAAAGAAACTTTCTGGAATGAACATTGGAAAATAAGCGTTTTGTACTCCAACGCTTTTAAATTGTTTATCCAAATATGCTTTGATGTTTTCCCAAACTGCATATCCATAAGGTTTAATGACCATAGTACCTTTAACAGGGCCGTAGTCCACCATGTCACTCTTTAACACAACGTCTGTGTACCATTGTGCAAAGTTTGTGTTGATATCTGCAATTTCGTTAACAAATTGTTTAGTTTCCATCTTGTTCGTCCTTTTCTTCAAATTGTTTCTTAATCATTATAATCTTTCCCTTTGCTTTTTCCAAATCTTTTAAGCATGTTTTTGCAAGATTACAACCTTCTTCATAGAGTTTTAAGCCTTCGTCAAGTGAAGTGCCTTCTTCAAGTTTTTTTGCAATTTCTTCCAATCTTTTAACATTTTCTTCCAACATTGTTCTTCTCCTTTTTTGTTATTGTTGCGTTTAATTTGACATCTTTTGATGTAACTTCAATTTCGTCTCCAATTTTAACATTTGCGTAAGCAATTGGCAATCCATTTGCACTAGCAAAAGCATATCCGGTTTGTAATAATTTTGCAGGATTTAGTTTATCTAGTGTGTTGATTGACATATTTACACTATGTGTTGTGTTGTCGTAGATTTTATCAATTTTTGCATCTAGTTTGTTTAAGTAGTCTTGTACAAGTAAATATTCGTCATTAATTATGCCTGTAACCTGATTTTCAATTCTGTTCAACTGTAAATCTAGGTTGTTTGATAACTTGTTAAAACAATTTTCAACTTCGGTTTGCATTGTGTATTGTAAATCTTTGATGTAGCGTTTTAATTCTTGATTATCAAAGGTTACAAGTTCGGCTGCTGCACTTGGTGTTGGTGCACGCAAATCGGCAACAAAATCCAAAATTGTAAAATCGGTTTCGTGCCCCACTGCACTGATAAGTGGTTTGTTGCAGATGTAAGCAATGCGTGCCAACTCTTCATCATTAAATGGCATTAAATCTTCAATGCTTCCGCCACCACGGGCAACGACTATTACATCAACGTCTGTCATGTTATCGAAGTAACTTATTCCTTCAATAACTTGATTTACTGCATATTTACCCTGCACTTGTGCGTCGTAAACATAAATATCAAGGTTTGGATTACGTCTGCTTGTTACGTTTTTGATATCCTGAAGCACTGCACCTGTTTTGCTTGTTACAACGCCGATGGAATTGATGAATCTTGGAATTTGAATTTTGTGACTTTCGTCAAACAGACCTTCCTTTGCCAATTTTTCTTTCATTTCAAGGAACTTTTGGTACAACTCACCTTGCCCACACAATTCAACACTGATTGCATTAAAGGAAAGTTTGCCACCTTTTGGATAGTACTTCACGTTGCCACGGCATTGCACCATATCTCCAATTTTAAATTGATTTACAGCACCAAATTGTATGCAAGAAAGCATGTTTTCATTATCTTTAAGTGTAAAATACGCAATGTTACGTGTGACA
The DNA here is from genome assembly GCA_937900575.1 of uncultured Clostridia bacterium. Lineage (GTDB taxonomy): Bacteria > Bacillota > Clostridia > Christensenellales > UBA1242 > Onthoplasma. The sequence goes on along the minus strand of CALCEI010000078.1, from coordinate 7,168 downwards.
GAAAAACTTGACAACTCGCCTGTAACCACAATGTCTTCCAAAATGATTTCGTTGTCAATTAAATCCTTTATAATTCGGTTTATTTCTGTAACACTAAAAATTTTCATATTACTTGATTATATCTGCCAATACTCCGTTGATGAATTTTGGGCTCTTTTCTGTTGAATACTTTTTGGCAAGTTCAACGGCTTCGTTTATAACAACTTCAGTTGGATTTTCTTTTACATAAAAAATTTCGGCAACTGCCAAACACAAAATGGCAAGGTCAATTTTATAAACTCTTTCCAATGTGTAACCCTTAAGATTTGATGCAATTTTGTTTTCAATTTCCTGTTTGTTTGCTTGATAGCAAGAAAGAATTTTGTGGGTCAAATTATCGTCCACTACTGAATCTTCTGTTTCTGTATCATTAAAAAACCTTGAATATATGGTTTTGAAGGCAAGTTCACGCATTTCTGTTCTTTTCATAAATCCTCTCTTGTTAAAATTAAAAACTCTCTCTAATATTTAGAGAGAATCTTTTTCTGCGTCCATAATGTGAACGTTGATTGCTGAAATATCTAATGGCAACACAGAACTTAGGCTGTTTTTTACGTTTTGTTGAATTCTGTATACAACATCACTGACTTCGCATTCAGTGTCAACAACCACGTAAATATCAAGATAAACACCTGAATTTGTGTATTTTATTGAAACACCTTTGCCAATGTTGTGGTCAAATAACCTGCGAAAGAAAAGGCGTTTTGAATGATACATATCAACCACACCAGAAATTTCTTTTGTTGCAAGGCTTACAACAGAAACAATCATGCTTTTGTTTATTAATGTTGTAACTTCGCCATCTACTCTTTTTAATTGTGCCATACTAATCCTCTTATGGTTATTATACCATAAGAATTTTTTTTTAGCAATTAATTAACCATTATTATTCAGAAGGAATAATGACGATTTTATCAATTTCAACACCAAGTTGTTCAGTTACAACAGATGAAATTTGGGCAACTTCTGATGCTGTAAGTTCGGCTGATTTTACAAATACGTTGACATTTGAATTTGATGACGTTACAATTGCATCTTCAAAGCCTTTGCCACGTATTATGCCTTCCGTAACCAATTCTTTTTCCATTTGTGCAATCAACATGGATTTGTTTGCTTCTGCTTCTAACTTTGCTTCTTCAGTTGAAGATGCACTTGCAATGATGGAATCGTAAAATTGGATTTCTTGTGTGCGTGTTGCTTCACGTTCTGTGCGATATGTTACATAAAAATTTGCACTGCTTGTTTGAGCACTTGTTTGCGTTGCCAATTTGCTTGATACATTGCTGTTTAAAGCAACATTAACGTAGCCTGTTACAAGCAACAAAGCAATCATGACTGATAAAATTATTATTTTTTTCTTCTTTGATAATGTTTTCATTTTAATCTCCTTTTATTGCCAACTATTCGCTGGCCAAAATTTCCACATTTCCATTTGTAACGTCAATTGCTGTTTCTATGGCATGCAACATTTTAAGTTTTGTTGCCGTGTTACTTACACCCTTTGCCGTTACAATAACACCTTTAAGTGGTGGAAATGTGCTTAATGTTAACTTGGAATCCTGAATGTTAGCCTTGGACATATCCAATGTTATTAAAACCTTGACTTCTGATACACCATTTATGCTACAAAGTATGTCTGCAAGGTCGTTTTGTAAGTTCTCTACGTAAGATGTTACTGTTAATTCATTTTGCGTGGTTGTCTTTTGCTTGGTTTTATTGTTGAAATTTGAAAAGTAAATTAAAAGCAAAATAACAATAAATATGATGGCTATGTAAATCTCTATGTGCTTAACTTTTTTTATTTTCTCCAAAAACTTAAATGCTGGTTTCTTTTCTTTTTCATCCATCAAAAATTATAACCTCGCTTGTCAAATTTGTTTCCTGCCTGATGACGTTACCAATGAATTCATATTTATTTATATGCAGGTTGTCCGACAAAATGACCATATTTTTTAAATTTACATTGCAAGAATTAATTACTAAATCTCCGTTTTCGGTAGAATAATTTAGAATTATGTCAACATTGGAAAATCCATTCTCTTTTAGAGTATTTTTTATGCTTTCTTGAGTTGAAATTACCTTCTTTTTGTTAATGTACTCAAGCAAATTTGCCGATGTTTGATAATCAGCATAATCCAATGAAATTTGCTTTGTATCTGTAACAAAATTGACAAGTGGCGCAACCAAAACTGCAATTATAAAAATTGAAAATATGCTACGGACAAACTTGTTAATTTTACCTGTTGGAAGCATAATTTCAAGCACAACACCAAGCAGGACAATGCCCAAAATGCTTAATATATAACCTTTCATACTACACCACCTGCAACCATCATAATTAAACCTACGGATAGCAAATACATAAAACCAATTGCAAGAATACTTGAAGAAATTATTGTTACACTCTTTGATGCTTCGGTTAAGAAATTGGAAGTTTTACTGTTGCCCAATGGCTCCAAAATTGCACCAATCAACTTTAAAAATAGACTTAAAATTGCAATTTCTAATATTGGTGAAATTATGTTGGAAATTATAAGCAAAGCACCAACAAGTCCAATTGAATTTTTTATTAACATTGTGCTTGCCAATATGATGTCCATGCCGTCGGATAAGTAACCACCCATCAATGGAACATAACTTTTTATTGTATATTTGGTTGTGCGTATGCTTAGGCTATCAAAACTGCCTGCTGTGATGCCCTGAATTGAAATTACAGCAAAAAATACTGTAAAAATTATGCCCAAACTCCACTTAAACAGGCTTGATATAAATGAACTGAATTTATCCAACTTGACATTATCCGAAATGTTGGAAATTATGTTAAAAACAAAACTTATTACAAACAACGGCACAATAAAATAAGAAAAAACGTCGGCTATGTACGTAGACATTATTGCAATTATTGGTTGGAACATTCCTGCACTTGTTGATGCACCCATTCCTGTCATTAACGTAAGCAAAATTGGAAACAAAATGTTCATTTGTTTAACCATTTGATTTATGCTTGACGTGGCTGAAGTTGTTAGACCTGTTACAACACCAATAACCAGCACAACAACGGCAAAAAAGCAAACTATGTGTATTAAATTGCTTGTGGATTTTTCGTTAAACTTGCTTTTGAACCCTTCCAGCATGTTGCTTATTACCCCAATTGCAACAATAACTGAAAGCAATGGCAAATACCTTATAACCAAATCTATAAGCAAAGAGAAAATACTGCCTAATACATTGGAATAATCCACTGCACTTTCGCCAGAAATTATGGAATATACCTTTGCTTTGATGTTTTGTAAAGAAAAGATGTTGCCCTTTGAAGTATTGAATTCATTAACAATTTCATCAAGTGAAGAAAAGTCTATTTGTTCCAACTCTTCAATTACAGATGAATTTAATTCTTGGCTTGCTTCCAAAACAGAATTTGATGCGCATTCTGTGGCCTTGAAGGGCGCAATAACAGGAAACAATGCAAGGACTAATGCCAAACATAAGATTGTTGTTTGTTTAAGGGAAATTTTGCTTTGTTTTTTCATAGCAAATTCACCACTGCATCAATTACGGAATTGATTATTGGCAAGGATATTAAAAGTATTATTATTTTTGCAGAAAACAAAATTTTATCGGCAACTGAACTTGCCCCTGCATCTTGGCAAATGTTACTCCCAAATTCTGCCAAGTACCCTATTGCAATGATTTTTATTAATGGTGCCAATAATTCAAATTCAATGCCGGTTGCTGTAAAGATATCATAAAAGGACGAAAACACGTCAGTCAACGTTGTAACGGTCATTGTAATAAGCAAAACACTGCCAGCAATTGAAATTATCATGGCAATTTCTGGCCTTGTCTGTTTAACCAATATGTAAGCCACTGTGGTTAATAAACCAACGGCTAAAATCTTTACAAAAGTTATAATCATAAATTTTTAAAACACAAAAATTGTTTTTACTGTATTAAATAAATCTGCAACCAAATCCACAACCACAAGCAGACTTATAATAAGGCCTGCAAGAGTTGTTATAAATGCAATTTCTTCCTTGCCAAAATATTTTAAAACTTGGTTTACAATGGCAGTTATTATGCCAATTCCTGCCAATTTAAAAATGATATCCATATTTCCCCCTTAAACCAAAATTATTGCAAGCCCAACAGCAAACAGTAAGGATAATTTTATAATCATTGGACAAAGTCTCTTTTGGTCTTCTTCGGCTTTTTTTAGTGCCAAATTAAGCGATAATAAAAACGAATCAATTTGCTTTGTTTCGGTTGCTGAATCCAATTTGCCAATGTTCAAAATTATGTTTTTAAGTTCTAATTGTTCTTCTGAAGAAAGCACAGTTATATTAGATAAATCCACTTGGTTTGTCGCCAAATAAATTTTGTAATCTTCCACAAATTTTTTGAACTGTTTTTTGGGTTTGCATGTGTTTAAAAAGTTTTGCAATGTCTCTTGTTTAAACGAAAGGTTGAGTTTGAAACGGTTTAAAAACAAATTTAAATTTGTGTAAAAATTAAACTTTTCTTTGTATTGTTCACTAACCGAAAATGCAATAAGCATAATTACTGAAATAAGCAGAATAATCAACACAATTTTCATGTTCACCTACAATATAAACAATTCAATTTTTCGTCGTAAACATAGTTGATTGTCCCTGGTCCTTCATCACTTGATAGAACAACAAAACGTGAAAAATATTTTTCCTGAATAACCTGCTCAAACCCTGCTTTTCGCCTTAGTTGGCTAAGGTCTTTTGCATGGATTGTGGCAATCATATTAACACCAGAATTCATGGCTTCCACAATGCAATCCAAATCATCTTTAAGGTCAATTTCGTCTGTAACAATAACGTCTGGGCGCATACTTCTGATTGCGTTTGTGAATGCAAATTTTTTGCTTGAATTTGTTATTATATCTGCAAAAGCACCAAGGTCTATGCCTGGCTCGGAATTGGTTACGGCACAAATTTCATTACGTTCATCTGCTATCAACACGTTTTGGGATACACCATGTTGGTGCAATTGATATACAAAATCCCTAATAAATGTTGTTTTGCCACTGCCTGGACCAGAAATAATTAAAGTGTTTTTTACACCATCATCAACAAGCAAATCATAAACAGGCAAACTGCAGTTTTTAACAAAATGTGGTATGCGAATATTTATGGATTGAAAATCCTTCATGGTAACAATTTTGTTGCCGTCAGTTACAAGTGTACCACACAAGCCAACCCTTATTCCTTTTGGCAAAGTAATATAGCCTTTTATAATTTCATCGTTAAAGGCGTATAGCGAATTTTCGCTTATTTTACGCACAAAATTATCTATGGTTAAGGTGTTAACAACAACGTATTCCCCTGCTTCGTCTTTCAAATAATACTTCTTATTTTTAACAACAATAATCAGTTTTTGATTAACACGCATTCTAATTTCGGTTATATCATTAAAACTGAAATTTTTTGTTATCAATTTATAAGTTTCCAAATCCAAATAATCTCTTAACATACAACAAAATATTAAATTTCGGCATGTAAAATTACAAAAAAAAATCAATACCACAAGAGTACTGATTTTTCGACTATTAAAGTTTTAAATTTACAATTTATTGGCTTATAATCTTTCCATATATTCGCCGGTACGTGTATCAACACGAACTCTGTCGCCTTCGTTTACGAACATTGGAACACGGATTTGATAGCCTGTTTCAAGTGTTGCTGGTTTGCCACCTGTTTTAACTGTATCGCCCATCACTGCTGGTTCGCACTTTGTTATTGTTAATTCAACAAAAATTGGTGCTTCAACACTGATTGGTTGACCATTGTAAAATTGAACTTGGCAATTTGTGTTTTCAACAACAAATTTCAAAGCTTCTTCAACAACTTCATAGTTGAAAGGAATTTGTTCATATGTTGTGTTGTCCATGAAATAGTACAAACCACCTTCGTTGTAAAGATACATCATTTCCTTTCTTTCAATGCTGATATCATTGATTTTTTCGGAAGGATTGTATGTACGTTCAATAACCTTGCCTGTTAAAACATTTTTCAAGGTTGTACGCACGAAAGCCGCACCTTTTCCTGGTTTTACGTGTTGAAAGTCAACAACCAAAAACAAGTTTGGTTTTTTAGGGTCTGTTGATGTTCCATCATCAAAAATAACACCTTTTCTAATATCGCCTGCTGTAATCATAAAATTATCTCCTTAATTTAAATTTCTACTTGTATTATAACACATTTTTTGTTATTTGCCAAACTATAAACCTAAAAAAATACACATTTTTGCATTAAAATTGCTTATTTTTGCAATTGCAATACTGTCTGTTTTGCCCAAAACATGATAATAGCCATCATTTTGTTCAGTTTTTATTATTTGCCCGTTAAGTAATTTCCCTTTTTCAACTTCGTTTAAGTTTAAAACCGGCAATTTAAGTGCATCTTTTATGCACACAAGGTTTTTGCCAACATTTTCATCAAACATGTTTTGATTTATGCACTGTTCAAGTGTAAAATTGCCAACTTGTGCGCGCGTTAATTCTGTCATTGTGGCAAAAGTGCCAAGTTCAGTGGCTATATCACGACCTAAAGCCCTTATGTACGTGCCACTACCACACTCTATTTTTAAGGTCAACTCTGCGTTTTGGTAAGCAATAACTTCCAAATTGAAGATTTTAACCTTACATGGTTTTAAATCCACTGTTTTTCCAACTCTGGCAAGGTCATAAGCACGTTTGCCATTAACCGATTTTGCACTGTACTGTGGTGGAATCTGGCTTATTTCACCAATGAATTTTGGCAATGCCTTTGCAATTTCACTTTCTGTTGGAATTTTACCATTTTCACTTAAAGTTGTACCTGTTGCATCCAACGTATCTGTTGAATAACCAAATTTAAACTTTGCAACGTAAGTTTTATGTTTTTCTTGGAACAAATCAAACAATTTTGTTGCTTTGCCAACTGTTACAAGCAAAACACCACTTGCCATTGGGTCCAAAGTGCCAAGATGACCAATTTTTGAAGTTTTTAACAAGTGTTTTAACTTGTTGCAGACATCAAAACTTGTCCAGCTTGTTGGTTTGTTTACGGGTAAAATACCCTTAAGTTCGGTTTGATTATTTATCATCATCTTCCTCTAACTT
>CALCEI010000077.1 GCA_937900575.1 uncultured Clostridia bacterium | reverse complement strand
GAGATTTGGCCTGGATGGACGCAAGGTGTTGTTCCTCTGCTTTAATAAGTTCCTTTTCGTGGATTTGCTTCACAGGTATCCGTATGAAAATGTTACATATTTCAATATCAATACACTTATCGCTCATTACAGACCGGGCGTGGATACGTCAACCGTAGAGTTAAGAGTAAAAGCACTTCAGCAGATAGATTGGGATGAACTTGAGTTTGATGATGTAATTGTGGATGAGGCGCAGGACTTTGACAATCGCGAAATCCTTTATTTTAAAGATTTGGTAGAGCTAAGAGACGGACACTTCTTCGTTTTTTATGACAAGAATCAGCTTTCAACCACCCGTGAAGTTCCAGAGTGGATTCTGAATTCAGAGTGTAAACTCCTTTTAACTAAGAACTGCCGCAATACTCGCGAGATTGCTTTGACTGCTTATAATGTTATTGATGTTGATAAAGATGAAGATGCTATAAGTAGAGTTGTTAATATTGAACCTATTCAATATAATAACACTGATACCTACCGTTTCATAAAATCAAAACTTCCAAAAAATATCTATAATGATTCCAATGAAAAAAAGGAAATTGATATAATAAATGGTAAAATGCCAAACATTAGTGATGATTTAATAATTAAATTAAATATATTTTGTTTGCCAACAATAAAATATATGCAACTGTGTTTAATTATAAGTTTATCTACGATATTACTGAAATTAATGAATTGATTGAAATTGTTAACTCAATGTTAACCGATATGGAAATTAATAGTTTACTATTGAAAGTAAATAAATCAAAGGAGCTAAAAAAGGGGAGCCATGATAAGAAAAAGTCGAGGCGGTTTCATCTTTGGAAATTTTATATATTAAACTTTTTCCTCGTTTTTCTTTAAAAGATAAATTTGGTGAAAACATAATTTCTAAAGGTAAAGATTTTAAACAATTTTAATATCCAACACAAAATTGCATAAAATAACCATGTGAGAAAGTTTATTATTACCCTTTTGATTGTTACAATATCCTTTGCTTATATACTTTTAGGTTGTAAGTTATTTTTGGCACTAACACACCCAATAAAATTCCAAAATTACATTAATTTTTATGCCGAAAAAACCAATTTAAGCCCAAGTTTAATTGCAAGCATAATAAATGTGGAAAGTTCATATAACAACAACGCAAAATCAAACAAGCAAGCGCTGGGTTTGATGCAAATAAAATTGGAAACAGCAACCTATGTTGCCAACCTAAATGGCATGACATCACCAACAGAAGATGAACTTTTTAACCCAGAAATAAACATACAATTTGGTACATTATATTTCAAGTACTTGCAAGGCAAATTTGATGATGTTGTAACTTCACTTTGTGCTTATAATGCCGGCGAAACACGTGTACGTTCTTGGCTTAAAAATGCCGAATATTCTTCAGACCAAAAAACACTAAAAATAATACCATATAAAGAAACAAAAAACTACGTAAACAAAGTTCTAAAAAACCTTAAATTCTATAAGCAAATTTATAACTGATTTTTGTTTTTGACCTTTGATTTTTGCCTTGTTTTAAGCAGTTTAACAGCAATTAACAAAACCATGCTTACAACCAAAATTCCACTTATTAAACTTGAAATTACATACAAATATTTAACAATAAAATTATAACCCAAATTAGATAAAATTGTTACAAAAATCACAACAAAAACCGAGATAAAAACATTTCTTTTTTCGCCACCCAAAAGTGTTTGCATGTTGTGTGCGCAAATCATCAAAGTTGAAAACAAAGCAAACATAAGAGTTGCAAAATATATGTAGTAAAACACTTTTCCAGCGTTGTTGCTTAACTCAAACATTGGCATTGCAGTTGTAAAAATATTACTTGCAAAAACCAACAGGTTAAGAAGGATAATAACACCAATTGTGATGATTACAAAAGCATGTCCTTTCCCCTGCAAATTTGTTTCAAAAAACACGGGTAATGCTGCCACAAAATTGTTTACACCAAACAAAATCCCATATAAAATTGCCATATATGAATTACCTTTAACAATTGGAAAATTTACGTTGCTTGGATTGATGTTTACAAGTGCATTTATGACAATTGCACCAATCATAATTGGAATAATAAAGTTGGCCACCAATTTAATTTTTTCTACGCCACCAAGCAAAAGCAAAAATGTTAAAAATGCCAAAATTATTGTTGGAATTTTGTACCCTATGCCAAAAAATGTGTCACAAATATACTCTGCTCCTGCAAGCATGCCTGCACTTGTAATTGAAAAGTTAACAAACATGACAACACTTGCAATTTTGCTAAACACTCCAAACACAATGCTGTTGAATTCATTGTAACTTTTAATTTGAAGTTTGTTTTTTATTCTGTTAACCACAAAAAACAGGTAAAAATAAAGCAGACAAAAGGCAATTAATCCAAGCAAAGATTTCTTGCCGAAATCAAAAAAGAAAACGCAAATTTCTTTGCCAGAAGCAAACCCAACACCAATTATTGCACTTAATATTAAAAAATAGTCCACAACAGTGGACCACTTTCTTCCACTTTCCATAAAATATCTTATGAAAAGTGCTTTAATTTAATGATTATTTAAACATAATAATTCTGCCACAATGTTCACAAGGCAACATCTTTTTTGTTTTAAGTTTTTCAATAAAACTTATTGGCAATTCAACCTTGCAACCACCACAGAATTCGTCTTCAATTGGTACATAAACAGGGAAAATTCCGTTTGATTTAAGTTCCTTATACTTTTCGTATAAATCTTTATCTGCAACTGCTGGTTCCAAATCTTTAATTTGTTTTTCAACTTCTGCAATTTTTGGAGCAACTTCTTGACGTTTTGCTTCAATTGCTTCTTTAATTTTACCTGCTCTTATTTTTGCTTCGGTAAGTTTTTGAGAAAGTTCTGCACTCTTACGTACAACTTCTTCTGCTTTTCTAACCAAATCTTCAACATAACGGTTTTCTTCACTTAAATCGCCCACCAAACTGTTGGCATCACCAATTAAGGAAGAAATTGTATCCAAAGACATGTTGTCTTGGTTGCGTTTGCGTACAATTTCGCTGTTGCCTTGATATTTGGAGAACTTTGCTTCTGCAATATTGTAGTTTTTAATAATTTCGTTTGCTTGACTTTCAAGTTGACCAAAACGTGCTTTACCTTCTTGCAATGCGCTTTTATAATTCCTAAATTCCACACTTGCTGGGCAGGTTTCAACTTCACGTTCCAACTTTTTAATTTGTCTATCCAATTTTTGAATTTCTAATATTGTTTTCATATTATCTCCTTGTATCATCATCTTCATCTTCAATAAAATCATCACGCAAGCGTTTCAATTTTGATGGATGACGCAATTTTCTTAATGCTTTTGCTTCAATTTGACGGATACGTTCACGAGTAACAGAGAATTCACGGCCAACTTCTTCCAAAGTTCTTGGGTGTGCATCGTCAAGACCATAACGTAAACGTATAACTTTTTGTTCCCTTGGTGTTAAGGTTTCCAAAACACTCATAAGTTGTTCTTTAAGCATGTTTTGAGAAGCAATTTCGTGTGGAGAAAGTGCATTTTCGTCTGGAATAATATCTCCAATTTTGCTATCTTCTTCATGACCCATTTTGCTTTCCAAAGAAATTGGGTCTTGAGAAATTCTTCTAACTTCCAACACCTTATCAACTGTTGTGCCAAGACGTTCTGCAACTTCTTCAATTGAAGGGTCTCTGCCCAATTCTTGAGAAAGTTCACGCACTGCCTTGTTGTGTTTTAAAATTGTTTCAACCATGTGCACAGGCACACGAATTGGTCTTGCTTGGTCTGAAATGGCACGTGTGATGCTTTGTCTAATCCACCATGTGCCGTATGTTGAAAATTTGTAACCCTTTGTATAGTCGAATTTTTCAACTGCTTTAATCAAACCCAAATTTCCTTCTTGAATAAGGTCCAAAAATTGCATGTTGTGTTTGTTTTGATAACGTTTTGCAATGGAAACAACCAAACGCAAGTTACTTTCGCAAAGTTTGTTACGTGCATATTCGCTGTGTTCTTCTGCAACTTGACGGCTCAATTCCCTTTCTTCTTCTGCCGTTAAAAGTGGAATATTGCCAATTCTTTTTAAGTAAACTTTAACTGAATCGTTTTGGCTGATATCACTCATGATATCTTCCAATTCTTTATCATCAAAAGGAACATCACTTACAGAATCTGTAACTGTAATTCCATTTTCGATGATATAATTTTTAACTTGTTCCACTTCTTCTGCATCAATTTCTTGATATTTACCAATCAATTTTGTGCACAAACTTTCTTCTGAAATTGATTTTTGGTGTTCATCTTTAAATTGTTGTAATAATTTTTTTGCAATTTCTTCAACATTAACCATTATTTTTCTCCTCAAATTCTTCTTTTATCTTTTGACTTATCCAATACACAACATAATCTTTAAAATCAATTTTGTTGTTTGGATTATAATTGTTTAACGCAGTAAGCAAACCCATGTTGGCAACCTGTACCAAATCCTGCAAGTCTGTATCTTTGTGGTTGGAATTATAGTTCAAACACATATAAAGCACATCTTTAAGTTCGGCATTTATAATTTTTTCTTTATCGCGTTCGTCCTTTGTTTCATAATAATTCCTAAGCAAATCTGCAAGTTTGGTTTTTGGAATTGCCCTAACCTTTTTTAAATCGGAATAATAATCAACAACACGTTCAAGTTCAGCATCATCAAAATCATTTGTAAGGCTTGGCCTAAAATTTTCTTGATAATATGCCTGCACGTCTTTTGTATGATAAATACCCAAGGAAGCAAGGCGTGAATATGTTGCATCAACATCTTCAACACCAAGTTTTGTAAGGTAGGCATACAATGCATCGTTTTTATCTACTTTTATCACTGTTTCTCCTTAATTTTTTCTGTTATATCTTTAATTTTAAGCAAATAAGTAAACCTTTCGGCATCTGTCATGCAACTTACCATAAGTTGTGTTAAACGTTCCTTTTCTTTTTTAAGTTCGTAAAGTTCAACACGTTTAATAGTATCCTGCATAAAGGTGTTATAAACATTTTCGTCTGGTGGGAAGTTATAATTTACAACTCGGTCAATAAGTGAATTGTTTGTAACATCAAAGTTATCGAACACTGATGATGGGTTATATTCTTCGTGTTTTTCCAATTTTTCTTTTAAATAATCGTATAAGCCTTTAAGTTCATCTTCAGATTGGAACAAGAAATCTACATCTTTAATTTCGGTTTGTTTTTTAAACAACAATGCTGCCAAAATTGCAATTTTACTTTCCAAAATGTAATTATCAGTAATTGGTTCACGCACAACTTCTTGTGTTTTTGCTTTGGCTTGTATGGCAACCTTACTAATTAAACTTTTTCTTAAAATTTCAACAGGAATTTTAACCAATTTTTGCACTTCGTCCAAGTAAACTTCTTGCTCGGCTGGAGTTGAAAATTTGGAAATATAATTCAAACTTTCGGTTATGTATTTTGTTTTTTCTGCGTTGCTCTCCAAATTATACTTCTTTGCAGAATCTTGCAACACAAAATCCACACAATCTTGAGCATTAGAAAGCATTTCAACAAACTTATCTTTGCCATATTTCTTAATGAATTCGTCTGGGTCTTTTGCACCAACAAGACGCACAACTTTAACATTTAAATCGGCATCTTTTAAGATGTCAATTGCTCTATACGTTGCTGCTGCACCGGCACTGTCGCCGTCCAAACACAGAATTACGTTATCTGCAAGTTGCTTTATTCTTTTTGCGTGCAGTGGTGTAAGTGCTGTACCCATGCAACCAATAACATTTGTTATGCCAACTTGGTGGCAAGCAATTACGTCCACATGGCCTTCAACAATAACAATTGTATCCACTGCCATATTTTGTTTTTTCATTTCTCTTACATGGTTATAAGCAAACAAAATTTCACTTTTGTTGAACACTGCTGTTTGTGCTGTGTTTTTATATTTTGTTCTTGTAGGGTTATCTTCCACACTTCTTCCGGAATAAGCAACCACATCGCCAAAGCCGTTGCAGATTGGGAAAATAAGACGTTTACCATAAAAATCATATAAACCATTATCGTTTTTGCCAACCACACTTGCAAGCAACATCTCGTCATCTTTAAAGCCTAAACTTTTAAGGTGTTTTGGCAAACTTTCATAATCAAGCGAAGCACCAATTTGGAATTTTTTTATCATTTCTTCGCTTATTTGACGTTTTTTAAGATATCTAAATTGTTCGCTTTCTGGGTGAGTTAACAAATTGTTATGATAAAAATCTGTTGTTGCACGCAAAACTTCATAAATTTTATCTCTTTCTTTCTTTTTGCGTTGCATTTCGGCACTATCTGCACTTGTTGGCATCTCCATGCCCACATTTTTTGCAAGGATTTCAACAGCAGTTAAAAAATCCACATTTTCCATCTTTTCAACAAAGGTTATTACGTTACCACCTTCGCCACAACCAAAGCATTTGTAAATTTGTGCTTCTTGCTTGATTGAAAAAGATGGTGTCTTTTCTGTATGGAAAGGACAGCATGCCCAAAAACCACCACCCCTTTTTTGTAGGGTTATATACTTACTTACAACGTCAACAATATCGTTACGTGATTTAACTTCTTCAATAAACTCGCTTGGCAAGCCACCTTTTGTCATCTGTAAATCTCCCAATTAGAAACAAAATACAACATACAAGTTAAAATTCCTATAAAAAAACAAAAAAAGATTAAAAATTTTTAATTAACTTTGCTCTCTTCATAACTTAATACCACTTAAAAAACAGAAATCCTAACAAAAAGCAAAAAAAGAACACTCAAAACGAGTGCTCTTTTAATCACAAATTATTTTCTTGGGTTTTTGATGTTTGCTTGTGCAGCAGCCAAACGTGCAATTGGCACACGATATGGGCTACATGAAACATAATCCAAACCAACATTGTGACAGAATTCAATACTTGATGGGTCACCACCATGTTCACCACAGATGCCTGCATGCAACTTGCTGTTTGCACCTTTGCCAAGTGTAACTGCCATTTTAACCAATTTGCCAACGCCGTTTGTATCCAACCTTGCAAATGGGTCTGATTCGTAAATTTTGTTTGCGTAATATGATGGCAAGAACTTGCCAGCATCATCACGGCTGAAACCAAAGGTCATTTGTGTTAAATCGTTTGTACCAAAACTGAAGAAATCTGCTTCCGCGCCAATTTCATCGGCAGTTAATGCTGCACGTGGAATTTCAATCATTGTTCCAACTTCATATTTCAAGTTAGAACCTGCAGATTTGATAACTTCATCAGCAGTTTTTACAACAACAGACTTTACAAATTTAAATTCTTTAATTTCACCAATTAATGGAATCATAATTTGTGGAACAACATTCCAATCTTTATGACGTGCTTGAACATTTATTGCAGCCTTAATTACGGCTTTTGTTTGCATAACTGCAATTTCTGGGTAAGTAACTGCCAAACGGCAACCTCTGTGACCCATCATAGGGTTAAATTCATGCAAGTCTGCAATGATTTGTTTAATTTGTTCAACGGATTTACCTTGTGCTTTTGCCAATTCTTTAATGTCTTCTTCTGCTTGAGGAACAAATTCGTGAAGTGGTGGGTCCAAGAAACGAATTGTAACCGGATTACCATTTAATGCTTCCATAAGTCCTTCAAAGTCTGCTTGTTGCATTGGTTCAATTTTGCTTAAGGCATGTTCACGTTCTTCAACTGTATCAGAACAAATCATTTCACGGAAAGCACCAATTCTTTCAGGGTCAAAGAACATATGCTCTGTACGGCACAAACCAATACCTTGAGCACCAAGTTCTGCTGCTCTGCGTGCATCTTTTGGTGTATCTGCATTTGTTTTTACGCCAAGTGCTTTATATTTATCTGCAAGGCGCATAATACGTCCAAAGTAACCACTGTTTGGGTCTGCTGGAACAGTTTTAATCATGCAATCATAAATCTTACCTGTTGAGCCATCAAGTGAAAGTTCATCACCTTCATGGAACACTTTGCCAGCAAGTGTAAAGCATTTGTTTTCTTCATCCATCTTGATATCTCCGCAACCAGAAACACAACATGTTCCCATGCCACGTGCAACAACGGCTGCGTGTGATGTTTGACCACCACGAACTGTCAAAATACCTTGTGCAAACTTCATGCCTTCAATATCTTCTGGGCTTGTTTCCAAACGTACAAGCACAACTTTTTCTTTCTTTTTGCCACGTGCAACAGCATCTTCAGCTGTAAACACAATTGTACCTGCTGCAGCACCTGGGGAAGCAGCAATACCCTTGCCAACAACATTGTTTTTGTCTGCTTCAACCAAAGCATCAGCGTCAAAGGTTGGGTGCAACAACATATCCAAAGATTTTGCATCAATTTGCATCAATGCTTCCTGTTCTGTAATCATGCCTTCATCAATAAGGTCACATGCAATTTTGATTGCAGCAGCTGCAGTACGCTTACCATTACGTGTTTGAAGCATGTATAAATGCCTACCTTCAATGGTAAATTCCATATCTTGCATATCGTGATAGTGGTCTTCAAGAGTTTTGCAAATTTCTTGGAATTGAGCATAACATTCTGGCAAAATTTCTGCCATCTTGCTTATTGGCATTGGTGTACGCACACCAGCAACAACGTCTTCGCCTTGTGCATTCATCAAAAATTCACCCATCAAACCCTTTTCACCTGTTGCAGGGTTACGTGTAAAGGCAACACCTGTGCCAGATGTTTCGCCCATGTTACCAAAGGCCATCATTTGCACGTTAACGGCTGTGCCCCAACTGTATGGAATATCGTGGTCCATACGGTAAACGTTTGCACGTGGGTTATCCCAAGAACGGAACACTGCTTTGATTGCTTCAAACAATTGTTCTTTTGGGTCAGTTGGGAAATCTTTGCCCAATTGTTTTTTATACTCTGCCTTAAATTGATTTGCCAATTCTTTCAAATCTTCTGCTGTAAGG
The DNA here is from genome assembly GCA_937900575.1 of uncultured Clostridia bacterium. Taxonomy (GTDB): domain Bacteria; phylum Bacillota; class Clostridia; order Christensenellales; family UBA1242; genus Onthoplasma. The sequence continues at coordinate 288 of CALCEI010000077.1, read as the reverse complement.
TCAACGTCATAAACAACACCCTTGCGTTCTTTCATTTGGTCAATAAGTTTTTCAAAGTACTTTTTGCCAACTTCCATAACAACGTCAGAGAACATTTGAATAAATCTACGGTAGCAGTCCCATGCCCAACGTGGATTTCCACTTTTACGTGAAAGTGTTTCAACAACTTCTTCATTTAAACCTAAATTTAAAATTGTGTCCATCATGCCTGGCATTGAAACTCTAGCTCCGCTTCTAACGGAAACTAATAATGGATTTTTGTCTCCACCAAAGTTTTTGCCTGTTTTC
>CALCEI010000076.1 GCA_937900575.1 uncultured Clostridia bacterium | reverse complement strand
CTGGAACAATCCAAATTAATGGCTGCGTCAAAATCTTTTGTTTCAGGATTTAATTTAATTCCTTCATAAATTTCTTCATAATTTGCAGGTAAATTTTCAAAATCTGCAAACAAGTCAACATGTTTAACATCAAAATGGTGTTGTAATATATAACGAAAAACAACCATACTGCACAACGCGTCAGCATCCGGTTGAATATGACCAATAAGTGCCACTCTGTTAAGCCCCTGTAACTTTGTTAAAACTTCATATTTGTTCATGTCCATATTATATCATAAATAATTATATTTAGCAAATTATTTTTAATGTATAAAAATCAACAAAAAAATTAAAATTAATTTTATTTTAAAATGCTTACAATGTGCTTATTTTAAGTATTTTGTAAATATTTACGTTTATTTTTAAATAAATTTATATTATATTTTTTGGCTAATTTATTTTTTTATAATTTAAATATTTTATCTAATATTTATTTCTTATTTATTTTGTAATTTATTTAGGTATTTTTTAATATAATATTTTGTGGGCAAAAAACTTAAAATTTATCTTTCAATTTTTTTACTTGTTGGCATCTTTTTTTCAATCTCAATTTTTTATAGTTCGTTGGTTGTTCACTCAACAAATTTTTCAAATGGCAAAACAATTGTTCTCGACGCAGGACATGGTGGACGTGACGGCGGATCAATTGGAAAAAATGGAACAATAGAAAAAGAAATTAATTTAAAATATGCATTATTATTAAAAAATAAATTAGAATTAATTGGATATAAAATAATATTAACTCGCAATAATGATGATGGATTATATTCAGCATTTTCTACCAATAAAAAACAGAGTGATATGCAAGCAAGATTTAAAATAATTCAAAGGGCAAATCCAAACTTGGTAATCAGTATTCACATGAATAGTTTTCCAAATTCGTCTGTACGTGGCGCAACAACTTATTATAGAAAAGATGATGATGCAAGTGAGTTGTGCGCCAACTTAATTCAACAATCTTTGCACACATATTGTAATGCAAAAAACACCAATGCTAAGGTCGGCGATTATTTCATGCTAAATTGCAGTTATTACACGTCTGTTTTGATTGAATGTGGCTTTTTATCCAATCCAGAAGAAGAAATTTTACTTAACAGCCCAACCTACCAAGAACAGCTTATTTCAAGCATATCAAAGGGCATAATGTTATATTTCGGTTAAGTCTTTTTAACCATTTTGTACAAATTCATAAATAATTTGTACAAAATTGTTGACTTGTGTATAAAAATGTATTATAATGTCAGTATGAAAAATACCATAAGCTCCATAACCTATGATGAATTTTATAACAGATATGTCTTTAAAAACGAAGACTTTGTCTTTAATTATTTTAGTATTCAACTCAAGTTTATTCATACGGCTTCCGGCATGTGCCTTATATATTCAGATTCATTTAAAACCAGAACAATGATGTTGCCAGACAATGATAGTTTAAATAAAGTTACAATAAACAATATGTCATTAAAACACATTTGGGCAAATTTAAATTTAATTAATAAATAAATTAAGATAATAAATAATTAAATAAAAAAATAAAGCGTGATAAAATTTCACGTTTTATTTTTATTATTAAAGTATTTTAGTTCTAACAGTTATGCGATTTTTATTAATTTTTAGTTAAAATTTAATTATTTTTTATATTTTTTAATTATTTTTTATATTTTTTAATATTTTTTATTTTCTAATAACAATATCATAAATTCTGTCTAAATCGTCTTGTGAGTAATAATCTATATAAATACGGCCTTTTTTGTCATTTCCAATTACGGAAACCTTTGTTCCAAGTTTACGTTGCAACTCGTAAATGAATTCTTGCAAGTCTTCGCTTGGCAATTTTAAGGATTTTTTCTTCTTTTTATTACCTAACAATGCATCAACTTCCTTTTCCAAGTCTCTGACTGTTAATTTATCTTTAGCAACATTTTTAGCCAAAGATAGTTGAGCGCCATAGTCATCTATGCCAACCAAAATCTTTGCGTGGCCAAAAGACACTTTGCCTTTTTCTACCAATTCAATAACTTCAGGATACAATGTAAGTAACCTTACAGAGTTTGCCACAACAGACCTTGGCTTACCCAAACGTTCAGCAACTTTTTCTTGTGTTAAGCCATATTCGTCCATCAAACGTTTAATACCTTTTGCCACTTCAATAGGGTTAAGGTCTTCTCTTTGAAGGTTTTCAATAATGGAAATTTCGGCAACTTGCTTGTTAGAATAACTTTTAACAACTGCATCAACTTCCTTTAAACCACAAATTTGGCAGGCTCTAAACCTTCTTTCACCGGCAATAATCATGTAGCCGTCTGGCATTTCATTTACTATAATTGGCTGAATTAAGCCATGCATCTTAATACTTTCGGCCAATTCATTAAGGCTTTCCTTATCAAAAGTCTTTCTAGGTTGGTTTGGATTTGCATAAATCTTCTTAATATCAATTTTGCAAACGTCACCACTTCTCATTTCAAAATTTGTTATAGGTTTTTCAACACGTTCCTTCTCTACTTCTTCGTCGTAGACTTTAAGTAAACTGTCCAAACCTCTTCCTAAACCTGGTTTCATAAACTCTCCTTTATTGTTCCACGTGGAACATTCTACATTATAATTATACTTAATTTTTTCATGCGTGTCAACAATTTTATACTTTTTGTCAAAAATAACTTTCTGTATGGTATTAAAAAATGTTCCACATGGAACATTTTTTTGTTTTAGATTATTGTTTTCTCAGGAACTCTTCGCTAAAGGCTTTATAAGCAATGGCTCCTTTACTCTTTTCATCATATAATAATATTGGTTTGCCATGACTTGGGCTTTCTGCAAGTCTAATGTTTCTTGGAATAGTTGTTTCGTAAACTTTATCTCCAAAGTATTTTCTTATTTCATCTGCAACTTGAGCAACCAAATTACTTCTATTGTCTTTCATTGTAAGTAACACACCTTCAATCTCTAAGCCTGGATTTAAGTGTTTTTTAATAAGGCGCACTGTATTCATAAGCTGTCCTAAACCTACCAAAGCAAAGAATTCGCATTGGATTGGTATAACAATTGATGTTGTGGCAGTTAAAGCATTAACGGTAAGTAGTCCTAATGATGGTGGACAATCTATAAATATAAAGTCATATAACCTATCAGCATCTTTAAGAGCTTCTTTAAGGACATTTTCACGATTTTCGACGTAAACCAAGTCAACTTCGGCTCCAGAAAGGTCAACGGTTGACGGCACAACACTTAAATTCTTTAATACAGAAGGGTATGTGCACTCTGAAATTGTAAGTTCTCCCAATAAAACGTCATAAATAGATGGTTTTCCTTTTTCGGGCTCTACACCTAAACTTGAACCAGCATTTCCTTGTGGATCCATGTCAATTAATAGCACTTTTTTACCGGCGCATGCCACATAAGATGCTAAATTTACGCAAGTTGTGGTCTTTCCAACACCACCTTTTTGGTTTGTAACTGAAATAATTTTTGCCATATTTCTTTCTCCTAATATTATATTAACTCTTTTTTTTAATTTTTGCAAACAAATTAATACTTTAAAAATTAAAAATAAATAAAAAATTAATTAAAAATAATATTTTTTAATATTTTTTGAATTATTTTTGAATTTTTTGGGAATTTTTATTATTTTTTATAAATTTTACATAAACGGTCAATTTTATAAAAGCTTTAAAAACTGTTGCAAAAATAATTGTGTTGTGATATAATGACAACGCTTGAAGATATGCGTTCATAGCTCAGCTGGATAGAGCGTTGGTCTACGGAACCAAAGGTCGGGGGTTCGAATCCCTCTGGACGCACCAAGCACAAATCGGCAGTGATGCCGTTTTTTAATAAAAAACCAACCCTAAGCGGTTGGATTTTTTCATTGTTCTTGTTTACGGCTATTTTTTCTATTCTTTGCGTTCGTTATCCAAACACCTATAAAATAGAATAAACTCATAACGCCAAGTGACAAAACGAATTGTAAAGCATTATAAACAAATTGATTTGTGTTTACTCTGATTGTTTCCAAAAGGTTATCTCCTGCCATGTAAAGCACGCTACAATAATTTGTATTCAATAAATAAGCAAATGGAACAACAATACATGCATAAGCAGTCATGGCAATTGGAATAAACACCCAATATTCTTTTTTGAATTCCACAATACCTGAAAACAAGTATAAGAAGAAACAGAATATTACTAATTCATGGAAGACTAAAGAGTGTTCCACAACACCGTTATAATAGAAATTTCGCACTGCGCCACCATAAATTAAATCTGGGCCAATAAGCATTAAGAAGAAGATAATGGCTGAAAATAAAAACGTTATAACGTCGCCAAATTTACGAACTTTTCCTCTACCAAATAATGAGAACAATGGCCAAAACATAAAGAAGGAACAGAAGTGGAGTGGTATTGCCCATAGGCTATAATCTCCACTGCGTATTTCTTCAATTTGTTTGCCAACTTCCATAACAAGAAATACAATTGTTAAGATGTTTATTGGTATTCGCCTTATCTTTTCGCTTTTATGTCTTAATGGTAACATTATTGCAACTGCCAAAAGCAACATAATAGCATGTGCCGGTAGGGTGACAATGGCCAATTCTTTGCTCCACATAATTTCTCCTTATAAATTTCTTGTAATATTATAGTTTATTTTGTCGTAAAATGCAACAAGTATGCAAAACTCTTTTATTTACTTTTATGAAGAATTTCGATTTTTGTTAAAATCGGCAACCTTAAATTTGACAACAAAAAGCACACATAATATTGTGTGCTTTTGTTTACTATTCTGTGCGTTCCTTGATGTAAACTTTGATAATTTCCTTAAAGGAATCTGTTTTTTCGCCTTCTGCAATTCTGTTAAGTGTTCTTAACAATTCTTTTTCTTCTTCAACCTTTGTTGCGCTGGTTTCATTTATTGCAGAAAGGGTAAGTGGGGCACCGCACCCTGGGCAATAATTATATTCGATGTTGCCATTTGTGCCAACAACCATCAAACAATTTGCACAATGAACACCTTGTTCGGTTTCTGTAATTCCATATCTCATAATTAACCCACCTTAAGTGCATCATCTTCAAGCACTTCTTCATTTATTTCTTCTGCCACTGTTTCAACAGGCACTGTTACAACTTTTTGTTGTTTTTGTGCCAATCTTGCTTTTTCTGCTTCTTTAGCTTCATTAATTTTCTTTGTTGTTAACCTTATTAATAGGTTTTCATCGTTCTGAGTATGTATTGCGTTTCTTTCATTCATTGCATTTTCTGTTCTTGTCATACTTTGTGATATCAACCTATTAATGCAGTCCACTTGTATATCAAAGAAATCTGTAACTCCACTTTGTGTGTCAAGAGATTCCATATATATATCGCCACCATCAACAACAACACATTTATAAATTCTTGGCTCTGAAACTTCATTGTGGCTATATTTGTTTCTGCCAGTAAGGGTTGCAGGTGAAATATGGTATGCGGTTTTGGTTCTTGGTTTCCCATGTTCATCAATGTAAGATAATTTTGTTTTGGTTAAATATTCTGCATTGGTTTGTGATGTTACCATATAAATATCACATGCAACAGATTTAGCTTCATTTTTTGTTGCCTTGTTTTCAATGGCTCCTCTGCCTGCTGTGCAGTTTGTTGATTGAACAAGAAGTTTAACAATGCGTGTTTTGCCATTGGGCATTGGCACAGGAATTAAATATACAACAGAATCATTAATAACTTGTGTAATCTTAATTTTCTTAATTTGTTCTGGTTTTAAGCCCATCATAGTAAAGTAAACATTTGAAACGGCATTTTCATGCAACAACATCAAACCGGTTGTGTCAATTGGGAATTTTTTATTAATTTCATCTTTGTCCAAATCCATTTGCAACAACCAATCTTCTTGAGGTATTTTGTCTCTGTTCTTGTTTATATAATCACTTAAACACAACTTAAATTCTTTTTCTTTTGTTGCAGTGTTGTAACCAACTTTTTTAAATTTCTTTTTCATATGTTCTGCAAACACTTCCAAGAATTTTGCATCTCTTAAATATTTTGGAACAAGAACTTCTTTCAATTTTTTGGAGTTGGCTTCATAAACTTTTTTGCTTTGTTCTGTAAATATAAATTGTTCAATCTTTTCGGTTGGTTGGTCTTCCACTGGCTTATAAGCCAAAGATTCATCCATTTGGAAAGTTTTCATTGCTTTCTTAACAATGGCATGTAAAAGTTTATCATAGTTTGGTGATGCCAATCTTATTTCTTGCAAGTTGTACTGATAACCAATAATTGTGTTTGCAGCAGGTTTAAGCCTTTTTGCAGATATATACATATCAGAAAACAATTTATCAATTATTTCTGGCACTTGTTGTGCTTGCATTGTCAATTGTGTTGGAACATCAAACATGTTACCCGTAATTGGAATAAAGGCATTTTTCTTTTTACTTATTCCATTAACAAGTTTTTTAGTTATTTCTTCACTTTCTATGCCTCGTTGCCCCACAAGAGCAGCTGAGAATACTGTAGTATAAAATTCATTGGTTGGAATTTTTCTTGTCTTATAAATTTTTGCCAAACTTCGAGCGGCTTCTCCGCGTATAGAGTCATACGCGGCACACATTTGTTCTTCTGTTGTGATTGTGCTGTCTTTTTCAATTCTCTTACATTTAATATTAAGTGAGTTGTATAATTTTACAATTTCTGGTGTAAGAACATCTCTTACATTAATCAATTCAAGGTGTTTTTCTGGTTCGTTTGTTGTTTTGTTTAATGATACGGATGCAAGCAAAAGTTCCCCGTTTGGCATAGGTGATGGACCATAGCCTGCCCTGTCTGCATATTCCGAATCTTCTTGCATTGAACCACCATTATGTGTGTATGTGGTGTGGAGGGTTACTTCGCCTTTATCATTGATAAGTTCATTTGTTTGGTTGGCAAAAGTGACACCTTTGTGGTTGTGACCTGTAAACCTTCCATCTACATTCCTATATCTTGGCTTTTGCAGATTTTGTGATGCGTTTTTACCACTGTTTGCAGAATCATTATCACCGTGTTCTGCAACCACTGTAAATGTTGTATCTAACTTTTTGTCTCCGGTCTTCATGTTAATTTGACCAAAAGCTATGTTGGCAGCATAAGCTTCTCCTAAATTATGTTTATCTAAAAGCCAACGGGTTGACCTTAATGATGTTTCTCTGGTTAATCTATATTCATGGTTTCCATCAACATAAATAAAGACAATATTGCTTAAATCAATACCTCGTCTTTCAGCTTCTTGAAGTTGCATATCCAAAAAGCGGATTTGGTCTTCAGGATTTCTAATATCTGCGTATGGGTCGGCGTGTGGTGACAAAATTTGATTGTTTGTCATGTCTCCGGTGATAATAACAAGAGCCCCAACCATATTGGCCCAAACCAACATGTCAAAAAATTTGGCATTGTCATGGACGTCTGTTATGTGAACAATAAGCTGATACCTTTTGTTTACATCTCTGGATACTTCTCTAATAGAATCTGAAGCGGCCCTTTGTAATTGCTTTGTTTGTTCTGTAGACCTTAAAAATTTATTAACTGCGTCTTGTTTTATGTCTTGTTTTGTGCTCATAAGCACCTCCAAAAAATATAAATTTTACCCCTATATTTTCAGACATAAATATTTTATCACATTATGTCGAAAACGTCAACCCTTAGTCCATAACTTTATATTGTGGTGGTGGCAAAATTTTTGTCTATTTGTGCATGGTTTATTTCTTGCAAAAAGGTCAACAATATGCTATAATTAAGCGTATGGAAACAATTGTAGCATTGGCAACACCTGCTGGAAACAGTGGAGTAGCCGTAATTAGAATAAGTGGCGAAAAATCCAAGCAAATTTTACAACTTATGATTGGTGAAAAGTTGGATTTTGAACCACGCAAGATGTATTTTAAAAAAGTTACTGCAAAAAGCATTGTTGATGATGCTTTGGTTGTCTATTTTTCTGCCCCAAACAGCTTCACAGGGGAAGATGTTGCAGAAATTCAATCTCATGGTGGATATTTTTTGGCACAAAAAATTGTTGAACAATGCATTGAATATGGTGCAGTTCTGGCAACAAGGGGCGAATTTTCCAAACGTGCTTTTATAAACGGCAAAATGAGTATGGACCAAGCAGAAGGCATTATGGATTTGATAAGTGCCGAAAGTGACATGCAAGCAAAAATGGGCAGTTCACTTTTGCAAGGCAAACTTAAAACCTACATTGAAGAAAATCAAAACAAATTAACAGATTTACTGGCAGAAATGGAAGCAAAATTGGACTATCCTGAATATGATTATTCCACGGAAGAAATTGATGGCAATCTTAAAAAGATTGAAGATATAACAAAAACCCTTAAAAATTTAATTGCTGATAGCAAAAATGGATTAACCATAAAAAATGGTGTTAAAGTTGCCATTGTGGGTGCTCCAAATGTGGGCAAATCTAGTTTACTTAATGCATTAACAAAATCTAACAAAGCGATTGTCACAGATATTGCCGGCACAACGCGTGATGTGGTGGAAGCAGAATATGAATTTAATGGTATAATTTTCCGTCTGTTTGATACGGCAGGAATTCATGAAAGCACAGATGTTGTGGAACAAATTGGTATAACTCGTGCAAAGGAAACTTTACAAACTTGCGACTTGGTGTTGCTTGTGAGTGATAAAGACAATTTGTGTGAATTAAAAACAAACAAACCAAGCATAAAAATCTTCAACAAAGTGGATTTATATTCACCAAAAAATGCACAAAATTATGTGCTTGTAAGTGCAACAACTGGTGAAAATGTTGATACTTTAAAACAATTGATTTTTGATGCAACCATCACTGGCGAGATTGACCAAAACAAATTGTTCTTAACAAACACTCGTCATATAGAATGTGTTAAATCAGCAATCAAACACTTGGAAAAAGCAAAAGAAATTTTCAACACAACAACCTTGGATATTGTCTCTGCTGAAATTAAACAAGCGTGGTTAAGTTTGGGTGAGATTACAGGCAGTTCAAGTGATGAAACAATAATTGATAGGGTTTTTGCAAAATTCTGTTTAGGAAAATAAACCGAAGTTTCGGTTTATTTTTTTATTATATAATATATATTTTTGTTGTGCAAAATTGTGCCGTTGTGTTATAATAAAAGCATGAATAAAAAAATGCTAGACAAAGCCATTGCACATTATGACGCAGTTGTTGTTGGAAGTGGACACGCAGGAAGTGAAGCGTGCCTTGCTCTTTCACGTCTTGGCAAAAAAACCTTGCTTACAACTTTAAACTTGGATAGCATTGCCTTCTTGGCATGTAATCCAAGCATTGGTGGAACAGCCAAGGGTCAACTTGCAGCCGAAGTGGACGCATTGGGTGGTGAAATTGGTGTTAATGCAGATAAATCTATGCTTCAACTTCGCATGCTTAATTCTGGCAAGGGCCCAGCAGTTCAATCTTTGCGCGCGCAAGTGGATAAAGTTGTTTACCACACAGAAATGAAGCGCACAATAGAACACCAAAAAAATCTTGATGTCTTGCAATGTGAAATTGCAGAAATTTTGGTGGACGAAAATAAGGTTGTTGGAGTTGTAACCAGCATGGGCGAAGTGTTTACATGTGAAGCAGTTGTTGTTGCAACAGGCGTTTACTTAAACAGCAGAATCATCATTGGCAACTTTACAAAAAAGACCGGCCCAAACGGCTACGAGCCAAGCACCTTCTTAACAAAATCTTTAATGGATTTAGGCATTGAAATAAGACGTTTTAAAACCGGCACACCTGCAAGGGTGGATAAAAAATCAATAGACTTTTCAAAATTTGAAGTGCAACCAGGGGACGATTTGCACACAAGTTTTTCTTATAAAAACAAAAAAACAAAAACAAACATTCCATGTTACCTTGGTTATACATCTTTGGATATGCACAACTACATTAGAGAACATATTACCGAAGCACCTTTGTATTCCGGTGCAATAAAAGGTATTGGTCCAAGGTATTGCCCAAGCATAGAAGATAAAGTTATGCGTTTTGCAGATAAGGAAAGGCATCAACTTTTTTTGGAACCGGAAAGCGCAAGCACAGATGAAATTTATGTGCAAGGCATTTCAAGCAGTATGCCAAGTTATGTGCAACGCAACATGTATAAACTTATCCCGGGGTTTGAACATGTTAAAATTATGCGTTTTGCTTATGCAATTGAATATGATTGTATTAATGCCACCGAATTAAAAAATAATTTGGAAAGCAAAAAGGTAAATGGCCTTTTCTTTGCCGGACAAATTAATGGAACAAGTGGCTACGAAGAAGCAGCAGCACAAGGCATAATGGCAGGTATAAATGCAGAAAGATATTTGGATAACAAAACTCCGTTTGTTTTGGCAAGAGACCAGGCTTACATTGGTGTTTTAATTGACGATTTAACAACAAAAGATATTATTGAGCCTTACCGTATGATGACAAGCAGGGCAGAATATCGTTTAACTTTAAGGCAAGATAATTGCGATATCCGTTTAACCGAACTTGGCCACAAAATTGGACTTGTAAAAGGTGCAAGATACAATGCATTTACTAACAAATTAAAACAAATTGAAGAAGTTAATTTGGCACTTCAAAAAAGATACAATCCAAAATCACTAAACAAAATGTTTACAGAATTGGGCGAAGCAATGCCACAAACAGGCTTAACTCTTAAAGAAACAGTAAGGCGTAACCATATAACGATTTTTGATGTAAAAAAATATTTCAATCTGTTTGAAGGTGTTCCAGATGACGTTTTGGAATATATAAACACGGAAATTAAATATGAAGGCTACATTAAGCAAGAAGAAGAAATGATTGCCAAAGCAAAAAAGACAGAAAACATTCAACTTCCTGATATGGACTATAACGAAATTAAAGGTTTAAGATTGGAAGCAAGACAAAAACTTAACAAATTTAAACCTGCAACTTTGGGCAGTGCAAAGCGTATTGATGGTGTAAGCCCTGCAGATATTAATGTTCTGTTGGTCTTCTTAAAACTTAAAGGAAAAATTTAATGGAAAATGCCACACAAAAAAATTCAATAAAGCCATATTCAACAAATCAAGCAAAGTTGGATTTTTTTGCCATGCTAAAAAGTGATGAAACTGCACAACGATTTAACACTTATTATAAAGAACTTGTTGCATATAACGAAAAGGTTAATTTAACAGCAATAACAGAAGAAAGTGAAGTGTATGTCAAACATTTTTACGATTCTTGTTTGCCTTATGAAACGTTGCCAAAAAATGCAACAGTTGTGGACGTAGGCACAGGCGCAGGCGTCCCCGGTGTACCACTTAAAATAATAAGGCCAGATATAAAATTGACCTTGGTGGATAGTTTACAAAAACGCGTTGTTTTCTTAGACGAACTGTGCAACAAAATCAACATTCAATCCACCAACGTTCACGCACGCGCAGAAGATTTTGCGCTTAAAAACAAGGCAAAATTTGATGTTGCCGTTGCAAGAGCAGTTGCAAAATTAAACACCTTGCTTGAATACTTATTGCCACTTGTTAAAATTGGTGGTTTTGTGTTGGCATACAAAGGTTCTAACTATAATGAAGAGTTGGAAGAAGCCAAAAAAGCATTAAGTGTTTTAGGTGGCGAGTGTGTTGAAGTTAAAAATTTTAATTTGCCAAATAATGCAGGGGAAAGAAACATAATAATCATTAAAAAAATAAAACAGACTCCGCCACAATATCCACGTGGACAAAACAAACCAAAACAAAACCCTATTGTTTAAAGGAGCACTTATGAAATTGATAAATAGACTTAGAATTATTATGATGACAAGCACTATTTCGTTTGGCACTTCTAATGCTGTCTATTTTAAAGATTCCTTAATTCAAAAAACAATGAAACATTTTATGGACACATCAAACACTCCGGTTGTGGTAAACCCAAAAGAAAATAAAAAAACATTTAAAAATGATGATAAAGGATTAAGTTTATAATGAAAGTTAACCAACTTAAATTAAGCAATTTTAGAAATTACAGTTGCGAAACCGTAAACTTTAAAAACGGTTTAAATTTTTTGGTTGGTAAAAACGCACAAGGTAAAACAAATTTGCTGGAAAGTTTATATTTGATTAGTGTTGGTAAAAGCCCAAAAACAAGCAAAGATAAGCAACTTATTATGTTTAACAAAGACTCTGCAAGCATCAATGTAAACTTCGAAACAGTGGGTGGCAACAAAAATATTTTAATGTACCTAAACAATAATAAAAAGAGTATAAAAATAAACAACCTTAACATCTTAAAGTTAACTGAACTTGTTGGCACACTCTCGGTTGTCTATTTCAGCCCAGACGAACTTAAACTTATTAAAGAAGTGCCAGAAGACAGGCGCAACTTTTTGGATATTTCAATAAGCCAATTTGATAAGCCATATTTATACAATTTAATAAGGTACGAAAAGGTGCTTAAACAACGCAACGCAATTTTAAAAACTGTAGATTCTTCTGAAAGCAAAATTGAACAATTAAAATTGTTTACTCCACAACTTATTGACACTGCAACAAAAATAATAAAAAAACGTTTGGAATTTATTGAAAAAATAAATTTAATTGCAAAAAATATTCATAAAAATATTACATTAAATGAAGAATTAAATTTGAATTATAGTTACAATTTTTCAAAAGACAATATTTTAAAAGATTTAACAACTCAATTTGAAAATTCAATAAATAAAGACATAGAGTTGGGTTACACAACTGTTGGACCACACCGTGATGATATTATTTTTACAATAAATGGTTTGGATTGTAAATTTTATGCAAGCCAAGGACAACAAAGAACAGTTGCTTTAAGTGTAAAGTTGGCCCTTATGGAAATAATCAAACAGGAAATAGGAGAATATCCAATTTTGCTTTTAGACGACGTCTTAAGCGAACTCGACGAAGATAGACAAACACGTTTATTAACTAGTTTAAAGGGAAATCAGACACTTATAACCTGCACAGAAATTCCAAAAATAAATTGTGAATTTAATACAATAAAAATAAATTCCGGAAAAATAGAAAAATAATATTTAATTAATTTAATTTATTTATATTTATTTTAAAGAAATTTATTTTTTATTTATTAAATGTTTTAAATGTTTTTATGGTTTTTATTTTATTTATTTTTTATCTATTTTTTTAATTAATTTATTTAATAATAAAAAACACACCTTGCGGTGTGTCTGTTAATTGTCTTCTAGGCCATAAGCCATTGCGTCAACTGCTTCAAATTTTATCTTTAATTCTTTTTTCTTGTGTTTTTCTTTTTTGCTTTCCAAACTAGAAGCGTAAAGTTTTGAATATTTTGCAAGTTCATCAAAGTTGAATTTATAGTTTGGGTCGGTTGTTTGTTTTGCTTTAATATTGCCAACAAGTTCCCTTAAGAAGTCTGGGTCTTCCAATAGTTTGGATTTTACAATTAAATGTGAACCGTCTGCAACTGTGTCAATAAATTCTCTATCTGCTCTGAGTTGGTCAATTTTTTCTTGGTCACCTTGTATTGTTTCTACGCTATAAAGTCCTGCAATACTCCTATTTTTAAGGGCATAAGTCATGGCAACTTCTTTGTCTGTTTTAACTTTGTTTGTTGCAAATTTAAGTGTACTAATAAAACAACGTTCTCCTTCAATTCTGCTTAAACCCATTTCGTTTAATTTTAAAAACAACTTGCAACTGTTCAAGCATTCTTTTGGCAAAACATATTTAAAAGTTCTTTCTGCTGCTTCAATATTATTTTTATAATCTTTAATTGTTTCAAAAAACAAATCAAGCAATTTTTTATCACTTTCGTTCATAAGAACTCCTTTTTTAATTGTATCTAAATTATAATTCAATTTTAGCCTATTGTCAATACCTATTTTATTTATAAAATACGGGCAACAAAAAAGTGCACCATCTGGTGCGCCTTTTTAATATCTTAATAGCCTGGATTTAATATCGTTAACCAAAGTTTTTGTGTGTGGGTTGACTTTTATTTGTTTTTGGATTTTATCCCTTGCATTAATAACTGTTGTGTGGTCTTTACCACCAAACAAATTTCCAATGGCTTTAAGTGGAATGTTTAACATATCATAAATCAAATACATGCAAAGTTGTCTTGGTTCAACAATTTCTTTGTTCTTCTTTTTGCCCAAAAGGTCATCACGGTCAACTTTAAAGAAATCACAAACTGTGCTTATAATACGTTCTGCATCTAAATCTGCACTTTCAACTTCGCCGTAATCGCGCAAAGCTTCTTTTGCTTCTTCCATGGTGGAACGAGCCTTGCCTTGCAAACTGCTATAGAATGTTACTTTTGTGATTGCGCCTTCAATCTCACGCACGTTGGAGCCTGTGCGTTGAGCAATGAAATCCACAACTTCTTCGTCAAGCACAAAACCTTCTTGTGCACATTTTTTGCGAATAATTGCAATTTTTGTTTCGTAGTCTGGTTCTTGAACGTCTTGAATTAAACCGGAACTTAAACGTGTAACAAGTCTTTCGCCAAGGTTGTCAATTTCTTTTGGTGGTCTATCTGAAGCAATGATAATTTGTTTGTTGTCTTGGTATAAATCATTAAATACATTAAAAAATGCTTCTTGTGTGCCGGTTTTGTTTTTAATAAATTGAATATCGTCAACCATCAAAACGTCTGCGTTTCTGTATTTATCTCTAAATTCGGATTTTATTCCGTCTTTGCCGTCTCTTACAGATGAAATGTAATCATTCATAAAGTTATCGCAAGTAACATAAATGACGTTATATTCTGGGTGATGTTCACTTAAGTAGTTACCCACTGCGTGCAACAAGTGTGTTTTGCCAAGTCCAACTCCACCGTAAATAAACAATGGATTAAATTTTTCACTTGGATGTTCTGCAACGCTTTGAATTGCAGTGTAAACAACTTGGTTAGGCTTTCCAACAACAAAGTTTTCAAAGGTGTACTTTTTGTTGAATCTGCTTTTTGCAAGAGTAACAGATTTTTCTTGTTCAACTTCAATTTCTTCGTGCTTCAATTCGTTTTCGTATTCGTCTCTTTCCACAACCCTAACAAATGTTGAAGGTGTAAACTCTTCACGTACATGTTTGGTTATCTTATCAAAAAGCCCTGGTTGAGTAACAACTTGGTTTTTTGCATTCATGGTTGGCGCAACAAGCACAAGTTGGTCATTGCTGTACTTTGCAGGGGATAATGTGTTAATCCACAAATCAAAAGTGATTGCTGTCACTTCGTTTTCCAATTTATTTAAAACAACTTTCCATTGGTCTTGTAAAAACATATCTTTTCTCCTATTGTGCGAATTATACAATAAAAGAAAGGTCATTGTCAAATAAACTGCTCCACAAGTTTGGTGTACTTGTCCACAAATTAATGCAAAATCTGTCCACTGCAAAAAACATGGTTGCACACATTGATTGTGGAAAAATTTAGTGCAAAATTGCATAATTTTTGACCACATAATACTATATATTGTGTTGCCTAAAAGTTATCCACATTTCCACATTACTTAATATATAAATCCTTATTAAAAAATAATATAAAAAACTAATAAATAGATGCGTGCGCATATATGCAACAAATGCCTTAAAATAAGTAGTTTGAAGCCTGTTACCTTAAAAATATTTTTGTACAAAATTGAAATTTTACAACTCTCATAAATTTATAAAAAATTTCATCAAAAATTGACAGTTTTTGTTTGACATAATAACGGCTGTTTGGTAATATAAGAACATAGCGATTACAAAACCAGAAAAATTAAAAGCAAAAGAGGTAAATTTATGAAATTTAGATGTGATGGACTTGAACTTAGCGAAGCAATTAACGTTGTTTCAAAAGCAATAAGCAACAAAACAACATCTTCAATTTTGGAAGGTATAAAAATGGTTTGCAAGGAAGATAAACTTATTCTTTCAGCAACCGATTTGGAAATGAGTATTGAAAAAATAATCCGTGCAGAAGTAACCACAGCTGGCGAAACAGTTGTTCCAGGCAGATTGTTTGGCGAATACATCAAAAAACTTACCAACGAACAAATTGAATGCGAACTTAACGAAAAGAATCAACTTCACATTTCCTATACAGACAGCGAAGGCACTTTGCAATGCATGGACATAAACGAATTCCCACAACTTAAAGAAGTCGAAAAGGATAGTTTCTTTGAAATTGAAAAAGTAAACTTTAAAGCACTTATCAACAATGTTTTCTATGCAGTAGCACAAGATGATAGCCGTCCAATATTAAAAGGTATTTTGCTTGAAATTGAAAATACAAACATTCGTGCAGTTGCAGTTGATGGTTGCAGATTAAGTATTGCAAACAAAGAATTGCTTATGGCAACAAGTGATTTTAAAATTATTGTTCCAGGCAAAAACTTAAACGACATTGTGCGTATGTTAGATGATGAAGGCTCAATAAAAGTTTATATCCACAGCAACAACATTATGGTGGATTTGGGCGATACAATCATTGTTAACCGTCTTATTGATGGTCAATTTATTAACTACCGTCAAATTGTTCCAAAGGAATTTGCAACAGTTATAACAATTAACAAAGAACAAATCGAAGACGCAATTGACAGAGCAAGTGTATTAAGCAAAATTGACAAAAATAATCTTATTAAATTTGATATTAAAGAAAAGAATTTGATGCTCACCTCAAACAGCGAAATTGGTAACACCAAAGAAAATATTACAGTTGGCTTAAAGGGCGAAGATTTGAACATTTCATTCAACAGCAAATACTTTTCTGATTGTTTAAGAGTTATTGATAACCCATACGTAAAGATGAAATTCAACAGCCCAATTCAACCATGCGTAATTACACCAACAGAAAATGAAGATTTTATATTCTTAATTCTTCCTGTTAAATCAAGATAACAAAAGATGTTCCTTTTAGGAACATTTTTCTTTACAAATTTTGTTTTGTGTGCTAAATTGATAGTGTGCAAAGCAAAATGCAGAGTTGTCAGAGTGGTCTAATGTGTCGCTCTCGAAAAGCGATAAGGCGTAAGCCTTCCGGGGTTCGAATCCCTGACTCTGCGCCAAAATATTAAAACAAAAATTGTGCACACTACAAAAGGAACACAAAGGAGTTAATTATGAGTTTTATTGATTGGATAAAGGATACTAACAATCCAGAATTACCAAAAGCGGAATATCTTTATAACGCAAGACACATTATTGTACTTTGCATCGTTGCAGTTTTGTGTGTTGCTTTAAGTTTGATTTTTGCAAAAAGGAGTGAAAAAACAAAACTTTTGGTTTTACGTATTGGTGCAGGTATACTATTATTCTTCGAAATTGTTACAAGAATTGTTAACCTTATAATTTGTGAAGATTATTCGCTTGCAAACATTGCAGAAATAATTTTGCCAATGCACATTTGTTCAGTTATGGTTTGGATTTTTATTATTGCAATCTTTACAAGACAACAGACTTTAATTAACTTTGCCACAGTTGGTGGCCTTCTTGCAACTTTGGCATTCTTACTTTACCCAGCAGTTGGCTTAAACAAAGTTTACATGAGTTTTACATGTATATATAGCACAGTTAGCCACATGATTGGTTTTATAATGGCAATTTTACTAATGACTCTTGGCTTTGCAAAATTTGAATTTAAGGATATTTGGAAAGTTTTTGTGTGTTTTGCAATTATGTTTGCTTATGGTGCCTTGTTGGACTTTGTAATTTTCCCAGGTGCCGACTACATGTATTTAAGGTATGACCCACTTGAATTAAACTTACCATTCCCACACCATTTCTTATACGGACCAATTTTAATTGCCTACATCACCTTGTTCTATTTTATATATTGGCTTTCACACAGAAAGAAAAGTACAAAGAAAAAGACAACTTAAACGTTGTCCTTTTTTATTATTCTTCATCTTCTTCGTAATCACCAATACCATATTCTCTTTGAATTTTTTTGCTATATTGTCTTACATGAACTTTAGCATTCATTAATCTATAATTATGGTGCAACTTTCTTCTTAAACTGCCAATTTGTGAAACCAGAATTTCAATACCGTCCCAAGCAAACACCCAACCAGCAATATCAAGCAAAATTCCATAAGCAGGTTTTAATTTAAACAGGAACAACTCTCCAAGCAACAAGGCCAAACCACCAATAAGCCAAGCCAAACCCTTAAATACGGAACTTTTAATTTTGTTTTTATTAACAACAACCTTTTCTGCATTATGACGTTTGATTGCTTGTTTAATTCTGTTTTTTTCTGCATTTGTTGTTGGTGTTTCTGTGTAAACATCAATTGTTAAATCATAATCAAAAGGAATTGCAGAAGCACACATGTCAATATAGTCCACAACACCCACATTCAATAATTCATAAGATTTATATGCGAATGGAGAAAAGAAGTCATTTGCATTTTTTAAGCCGACATCAATTTTTGCTCTGCCTTCTTTATCAAAATCGATTGTCTGCGCTTCCTTCATGACTTTACTACGTTTTAATTTGTTAATAATTCTTGTCTTTTTAAACATATTTACCTTCTTTTTATATTATAACACAAACAATCAAAATTTGCAAATCGCACCAAAATCACGGCAAAATTGTTTGACTATATATTAAGTTTTTTATAAAATAAATTTGTTAAAACAAAGAGGTGTTTAATGAGTTTTATTGATATGGTTAAAGAATTTTTCCGTTGGACAAGCAACCGCGAACCAGAACAATTTTTGGGTTGGCAACACTTGTTAACGGTTGGAATCTTTTTGGGTGTGGCAATTTTCTTGGCAATTTATTTTGGAAGGAAATATAGACACAGCGAAAAGAACAAAAAACTTAAAGTTTTAAAAGTTGCCGCAATTTTGATGGTAAGTTTGGAAGTTATTAAAATTGTTGTAATTTCAATAAGGAACAAAGACGCTTTGTCAATTTTAAGCATGCTTCCATTGTTCTTGTGCAGTATGCACTTGTTCTCAATTCCACTTGCAGCTTTTGCAAAAGGCAAAGTTCAAGAAGCGGCATTAACTTTCTTATACATTTTTGGCATAATAAGTTGTTTGGGCGGAACAGTTTTGGCAAGCAACTATTTTGGCAATTCCCCAATTTTGAGTTTTGATTTACTTATAAGTGTAACAACTCACACAATTTCTGGTTTTGCATCACTTTATACAATAATTGTAAATTTGGTTGAAATCAAAAAAGGCAACATTTTAGGATGCGCAATTGTATTATTAGTGTTTGAATTGTTGGCATTTGGTGCAAACCAAGCAAATTTGAGCATAAACAACGCAACAGGCAAATGCTATGAAAGTAACTATATGTTCTTAAGAACCTCTGCTGGCACACCATTTGAAATTTGCAACACAATTGTTGGCGGTAACCAAGTGCTTTACACATTGTTTATTGCGTTAATTTACTTTGCGTGGATGGGCTTGTTCCTTGGTGGATATTATATAGTAAAAGCAATTTGCAATTCAGCAAAAAAGCGCAAAGCGGCAAAAGAAAGCAAA
The DNA here is from genome assembly GCA_937900575.1 of uncultured Clostridia bacterium. Classification (GTDB taxonomy): domain Bacteria; phylum Bacillota; class Clostridia; order Christensenellales; family UBA1242; genus Onthoplasma. Next base: position 159 of record CALCEI010000076.1, on the reverse strand, counting down.
TAGCATAAAAAGAAAAGGTTAAATTGTTGAATAAAATTTTCAAAAAAACCTTTTCTTTTTTTAATAAATCTGTTAGAATATAAACGCTTGTTAATTATTGCGGTAAAAACAAACAAGTTCAGCATGCGGATATGGCGAAATGGCAAACGCGCAAGATTC
>CALCEI010000075.1 GCA_937900575.1 uncultured Clostridia bacterium | reverse complement strand
AAGGAGTGAAAATGAAAATTATTGATGTTATGAAATCAAGTGCAGATATCCTTGGCATGATTGCTGAACGTGCTGTGCTTGAATCAGCAACACAAGAAACAGAAACCACTGTGTTAAGCAATGAAGAAATTGCAAAATTATACAATTTGTGTAAGTTTAGTGTGCAAGAATTTTGCTCAAATTACAGCCCTGTTTTGATGGAACAGACTGTTACTGTTTCCGGCGGAACATATGCTGTTGGTGGACTTACAAATTGCATAAGGGTAAACAATGTTTATAAAGACAATGTGCCCGTTGCTTTCAAAATTATTAACCGTAACATTTGCATTGATGAAGATGGCAGTTATGTGGTAAGATATTCATCTTTTCCAGACATTACAAGCATGTTTAATGATGTGAATTTTTTGGATAATTTTAGCCCAGACGTTTTGGTTTTTGGCTTGTGTGCTTACTTTTGCCTTTCAAAAGGTATGTTTGATCAATTTAATCAGTTTCATGATGATTATATTGAACGAGCAGAGAGCATAAAAGGGCTTAAAGTTTTTGAAATGCCAGAGAGGAGATGGGAATGAAAAAATTAAGTGTTGAAATAAAAAATTTTAACAATTTTTCTTCAACATCTGATGTAAAAGCTAAAGATTTTTACAACTATTATCCAACAGAAGAGCTTAAAAGTTCAAGTGGCGTTAAAAGCGCAACATTTCCTTATAGTTACATTGATAGGGACGAATATTCTTTGGATATTGAATCCACAGGTATAAGTTCAGTCAACGGAATTGCATACTTTAAACAGTACTTTGCATCAAATCAAGTTACAAAATACAGAATTTTGGTTTATGGAAGCGATAAAAAAGTTTACGTAAACCAGCTTTTTGATGATACAAATGCATTATTTTGGATGCATAACATGACGTTTGAATCTGCGCCAATAACTTTGGCGTATAAGAAAAATGATGCTGATGCAATTATCCTTGCAGGATCAGACAAAATGATTGTGTGGGAAACAAATTATACACCATATACAATTCAAAATGCTCCAATTATAACAAGCATGTGTATGAATGATGGTGTGTTGTTTTGCACAATACGTGAACCTGCATTTAAAGTTTGGTATGCAACTGATTTGGATGCAAGCAACATTGGTAACATAGATTCTAATTCGGGATATATTTCCTTGGAAGATGATTTAGGTTACGCACGCAAAATTGTAAGTTTTAATCAAAATGTTTATGTGTTTAGGGATTATGGAATTTCCAAAATCAACTTTGTAAAAAATCAGGTT
>CALCEI010000074.1 GCA_937900575.1 uncultured Clostridia bacterium | reverse complement strand
GTGCAATCATGTCTGCTTGTGTAAAACCAGAAATGTGCCCAATATGTAATTCGCCACTAACTGTTGGTGGAGGTGTATCAATGGAAAAAGTTGGTTTGTTGCTTTTTTCATCAAACTTATAAACATTTTCTTGTTGCCAGTAGTTTTGCCATTTTGCTTCAACTTCGGCTGTATTATACTTATTTTCTAACATAATTCTCCTAAAACTTGTTAATTCTAACACAACAAAAAAAATAATGCAATTAAAATAATTTACTTATATGAAATAAATAAAAAGTTGGCACGTCGGCCAACTTTTTTCTTCTTTTGTTTTTCTTTTGTACGTTTTTATGATATAATAAAATCACAAATTTGTCAAGATAGTTCAACAAATTACAAAAAGGTAAAAAATGGAAAATGTTAAGGATATAAATTTTAAAAAGAGTTTGGGTCAAAATTTTTTGTTTGACCTTAATTTGTTGAACGCAATTGCAACCGATGGTGGCGTAACAAAAGATGATGTGGTTTTGGAAATTGGTGCCGGCGCAGGAACACTTACAAAAGTGCTTTGTGAAAGGGCAAAAAAAGTGCTTTCTTTTGAGATTGACAAAACCCTTAAAGAACGCTTAGATATAGTGGAAAAAGAGCATAGTAACGTTACAATTTTTTATGAAGATTTTATGCAGGCAGATTTAAGCAAAATTTTAACCAAAAACACAAAATTTAAAGTGGTTGCAAACATACCTTATTACATCACAACACCAATCATTTTTAAACTTGTTGAAAACCTTCAAAAATTTTCTTCAATTCTTGTTTTGGTGCAAAAAGAAGTGGCAGAAAGGTTTGCTTCAAAAAGCAACACGAAAGATTACGGAATAACAAGTGTAATTTTGCAAAGTTTGTTTGATGTAACCATGCCAAGAGTTGTAAAAAAAGAATGTTTTACACCAAGCCCAAAAGTTGATAGTGCTTTATGCTTGCTTGTACCACATAATCGCTATAAAATAGATGATTTTGAAGGTTTTAGAAACTTTGTTCACACTTCATTTTCAATGCGCAGAAAAACCTTAACCAATAACCTTAAAAAATTATATGAAAAAGATAAAGTTTTGCAAGTTGTTAAAGAATTTGGTTATCCAGAATCGGTGCGACCAGAGCAAATTGACGTAGCACACTTTGTTGAGATGTTTAAAAAATTAAAAAAATTAGGCTAAAGTTTATGCTTTGGCCTTTTTTGTTTGGAAAATTGTTTGACACGTATATTCTAAAAATATATAATATTTTAAGAAAATAACAAGAAAGATTGTTTATTATGTATTATTTTGCAGATAATACAAACAAGCGAAATGCCTTGCAGGGGTGCAGGTAATTTCTTAAAAGTGTTTAGGAAGAAAAATGGGAAAGAAGATTGCAATTATTATTAGTGTTGTTATAGCATCGGTTTTAGGTTTTGTCGGTGCTGTTTTTGGTGTTATGGCCTTGATGGGCAAATTTAATGAAAAGATAGTTAATCCAACAAGATTGGAATTTGATGCCAATTGCAAAATAGAATATGACCCTTCAAATGAAAACGAGTTGCATGAATTTGTTTTGCATGGTTACAATGATAGTGAAGAATTTAAAGATTATGAAGTTAACCAAAAATTATGCTATCTTTCCGTTACTGACCCTGCACGCTTAATTACCTTATGTGATGTAAATGGCAATGCATTAACCAAAAATGGTAACGGCCGTTATGAAGTTAATTGCAATGAAACAATTTATTATCGTGTAAACAAAGATGCTGATGTGTTGTCAACCGAAGCAAGCAAATCCACCTTTGGCTCAGTAAGTTTTACAGCAAGAGATAGCAGTGGCCTTTATGATACAAAAAAACCATTTACAGTTTGGATTGACAGAGTGGTTAAGGGTGTATATATAGACGTAGACGAAACTCCAGAAGAAAGCAATAAACAAGTTTTGCAAGTTGCAGTTGGAGATAAAGTATATTTCAACTACAGAAGTTCAATGGTTAAAGGTGAAGCAAACTATGCACTTGAACCAATTAAAACAACCACAGGCAAAATTTTGGACGACGTTACAGTTGGCAAAAAGGTTGTTGAAGCCTACCACTTGGTAAAAGACTCCGAAGGCGTTGGTGCTTTGGAAACATGGAAAAAACTTGAAGATTGCACAGAGCAAGAATATATTGGTCATGATGAAAATGGCTATTATTTTTGCGCAACCAAAACAGGACAATACAAAGGCTTTACCATTGCAGTGTTTGACACATACGACGCACGCACAAACTATGAAGAATCTCCAAGTGCACAACAAGATAGCATTCAAGAACGTATAAGCAAAATGGTAAACACGGAAGTTGAATTTGTTGTTGTAAGTTCAGACGTTACAGATGTAAAATTCAACAATAATGGTGTTGGCTTAAATTTATATGCAGATAACATGCAAATTTCTTTAAATTCAGATACAGCACAACAAGGTAAAATAAACAGGAACTTAAAACTTGAAATTAAAGAAGGAAACCAAGATTCACGTCGCTACAACGAAATTGAATTTAATAATAATTTAGACAATGCCTTAAAGGGTGTTGAACAAATTGTGTTTACAGTTGGTGATGATTCAAGCAAAACATTAACTTACGAAAAGAACAGCGATATTATTGTCTTAAGCGATGATAAAACTTATGCAACATTTGAAAAAGGTGGCAAACTTTACACAATTAATTTTGGAAAATTTGAAGGAAAAGATGTAACCTTGCCAGGAAACAGGAAACTTGTTAAAAACATTTCAATTGAATACGAAGAAGATAAGGATGACGATGGATATCCAGAACCATATACAGATTACTACAATTCCACAGTTGGTCAAGTTGTTCTGACAATGTCTTCAGCCAAAAATTCAATGGACGTTTTAAAAACAGGAAGTTATTTCAGTTTCTACTATTACAACGCAGACACTTTAACTTATAGACCTGCAACCGAATTTGAATATAGCGTAAGCCAAATTGCAGGAACAACGGATAAAGCAAAGAGTTGGAATATTATTGCAAAGAGTGTAAGCAATGCAAAAGAACACGAAACACTTAAATTAGGTTTGTTTATTGTAAATCTTGAAGATGCAGAATTTGCATATAAATTTGCATGCTCAGATGTTTCCGTTGATGCCGTTGAATTAAACGAGTTTGGATACGTAAATGACGAATCCGGTACACACGAATACATTTTGCCTGTAACTTACAATTTGGATAAGTCAGGTGATGACAAAGCCGAATATGGCGAATTGGCATTTGAAGAAATTATTGATATCTATGCTCACACTAATCCAAGTTACACATCTTGTGTGTTTGTAACAGAACAAAGCAATGTTTGTGTTGAAACTTTGGCAGATTATACCTTTACAATTGGAGATGCAACTTACGTTTTGGTTGGCTACAAAGATGCAAACGGACATTTTGTAAACAAAGTTAAAGTTAAAAAAGGTGCAGACAAGCAAACTACACTTTATGTTTTGCAACTTAAAAATGCATATGGCAAAACAACAACCCAAACAATTGATGGATTGTCAGATAAGGATATGAGCAAAATTGTTGCAAAAGAATTCATTACAAGACCAATTAAAGTTACACCACAATATGAATTGCTTAACAATTTAACCTTTAACTATACTGCAGTTGACCCAAATTATGTAATAAAAGAAGAATCGGGCATTAAAATTTACAATGCAAACAATAAAGCAGATTTTGGATATAGCATCTCAGTAAAATCTAATGTAAAAGGCATGTTGGATAACATTTATAACATGCTTGGTGGAAACTTAAGCAATTTTGCATACTTTGCTTCTTACAATGCAACAGGCAAAACCGGCAAGGAAAACATAAAAATTTATGTTGATTTGGATAATTCAAGTTACGATGCAGAAACAGAAACATTAACTTTGGCATTTATTACAAATGGAGTTAGTTCAGATGGACAATATTTCCGTTTGTGTTTGGATTATAACAACACAATTATTGAATCTGACAAAATTACAATTTTAAGCACAGATGCAACGGATATTAGATACAAAAAATCCAATACAGATTTGGATAATGCTGTTGAATTGATTAAAAAAATTGAAGATATTGAAACTAGTGATATCAAACTTGAAATTGAAATTTCAATTTCAAAAGATAAACAAAGTTATGATTATAATTGGAAAATTGATAAATTCGATTTATCAGGCGAAGATTTAAATAGTTTGAAAGCAATTTTCAACAAGGACTGTAAAGAAAGTACAACAAAGGGTTTTGTTGGTTTGCCAATGCTTGTAACCGGCCACAAACTTACATACAGCACAAAAGACGGCAGTTCAGATGTGTTCAGTTTTGTATATGACGATGGAAGCATAGACGGTGAAGTTACCGGCATCAACATTTCTGGAGTTGGCGAAACATACATAGTTGTAAGTTCAGCCGTATCTAGATATATTAAAGTTGTTGTTACAGCAAAAGAAAACTTCAGTTTTGATGTAAACAATTGGGACCCATCAACACCTGCTTCAAGTGTAACATCAAATGAATTCATTAGTTATAAGTATGACGAAACAGAACTTTCACACACTGCCTTTGTTGGCATCAAAGCAAGTGACATTAAAATTACACAATATGGTGAATCTGGTGTTACAAATGTAAAATCAGTTGAAAATGGTTTTGATATCTGCTTTGGAAGCGAAGAAAACGTAATTCTTACAATAAGAAAAGATGGCGCAAATTGGAAATTTGCACGTACAGAATACAAACCAAATGTTCCATTGGAAATTGAAGTTAAATTTAGTGTTCTTACATCAAATGAAAAGGCAAAAGCAACATTAAAGTTTGGTTCATTAATAAGCGTAGAGCACGGCATAAATTGGTCAGATACAACTGTTTATGCTGGCACAAAAATCAATCTGTTTGGCGAAGTTCAAACAAAAGGTGCAGCTTATGAAGGGAATCCTTTGTTTAGAATTTTAAATTTGCAAGGTGGTAACAATGTTGCTGTTTACATAGATGATAGACAAGTTACAACAAGTGAATATCAGTTTGATAATGCTGGCACATATACAATCACATTCAAACATAATGGCGAAGAACTTAAAACTCCTTTTGAAGTTACGGTTGTTCCAAACATAATTTTGCAACAAAAAGATGAAGGTGTTGAATTGGAATCTGCTTCATCATTTGGTTATGGCGATTTGTTTGTTTTAAGAAGTTATAAGACAGACGAAGTTGTTTATGGTAAAAACGATGCAACATATTCAGCAGATTACTATTCAGCAGAGCCAATTACAGATTATGAAAACATAACAATCAGAACAACACAAGAAGACAGTTTAATTGATGTTGAAAACAAAGCAACAAAATGGATTGAAAACTTGCAATCTGCAGGGCATGAAGAAACAATTGATGTTTATTTCAACAATTCACTTTGCTTGGGTAGTGTTGATGTAACAACCAAAAACAAGTATAAAGTTGAAAATGTTGAAATTGATGATGAAGTTAAATCAATTCTTGCAATGCAAGAAACAGATTCTTTTGTAACTTACAACGACGAAACATACAAAAAACTTAAATCCATTGAAACAGACGTTGCAGGTTTAAAATTTGTTGTTACAGTAGACGGCAAGTTTAAAGTTGAAAGTGCAGACGGCAAAAACATAAATTCAGAATATGTTCCATCATGTTTTACTTTCACGTTCTTTAATGGTACAGATAACAGCAAGGTGTTAGTTTATAATTACACACCAGCACAAGCAATTGCAATCAAACCTTATCTTCCACCATTTGAAGAAAACGAAGCAATTACAAACAAAGATTTCGATTTGATAAATGACGTTCTTGATATTAGTGGCCAAGAATTTGCATCAAATGTAAAATCACTTGTCATAACAGATGCATCAAATAAAGATGCATTTACAGATGACTTTTCAAGCATCAAAGGCCATGGTTACACACAAAGCACAAAAGACGGAAAAGTTGTTGCACGCTTTACAGAATTTGTTGGCGATTCAACTCAAATTAGAATCGACTATAAAATCACCTATATGGACGGTGTTGAATATTCCTTCAGCAAGACATTGGTGGTTTTAAACGAACAAGACTTAACCTTTGTTTATCCATTTAACGATTTAACAACGAACTTGCAAGGTGTAAGCAACAGTTTGGTGTTTAAAACTGTGCAAGAAAAAGAATCCTTCTTTAATTTATATGGCAACAAACTTGGCGAAATTGTTTACGAACCTGTTTTGGCTGGCTCAACAATTACATTTGGCTATGACAGTGATATGTTCTTAACCCGTGCAAAAATAACAGACAGAGATGGTCAGGTTGTTGATGACGCATTAGGAGACGTAGAAGCAGTTGCCTATTGGGATATTTCAAGTTTTGGTCGCTCATACTTCAGGAACATAGAAAAAGTTAACGACAATTCCATCAAATTTAAAGCAGACGGAATTACAGGTGGAGCATACACCTACATCATCATCAAAGTTACAACCACATTAGGCAACTTTGATTACTATTTCGTATATCTATATAAGGATTCAAACTCAAGTGTTTCAAGCAATAATCAATTTGTGATAAACAAAAATTACACAGGTGTTGTGCTTAATGAAACAAAATTTATTAACACAGAGTTGAACGATATTACCGAAACAATCCCACCAATTTCAAGTGATAACATTGACAATGTAAAATTCTATCTTCTTAGCGCAACAAAACTTGACGGCACAAAATACGAATTTGCTGATGGAAACATCTTAAATACAGAAGTTAGAAAATTATCCTTGGTGGCAGAAAATGGCTTCTACAATTTAATAATTGCCGTTGTATACCAAAAAGGAAATGCAATCTTTAATGCAGGACGTATTGTTGCTTACATTATGCCTGTAAATGAAAGTATGAAAAAATTGATTCAATCAGAAGAAGAATCAGAGAAGGTTACATATTATCAAGAAAATGTGGAAAATGGCCATTATGCAAAGAAATTAACAAACGAATATTTTGATGATCCTACAAATGAAAATGGATATCTTCCACCATTTGCTGGTACAATATTAGATGCAGAATTTGTTGGCGAGACCCCTGATTATGTTTCAATAAAAAAGGTTAAAGTTGACGATATAGACAAATTTTTTATTGTACGAACAAAATATGTTTTGG
>CALCEI010000073.1 GCA_937900575.1 uncultured Clostridia bacterium | reverse complement strand
GGTTTCCATGGTTAGCACCTTCGTTGAATAAGTAATTTTACTTAAAATTTCATCAATTTTGGAAGAATACTCGGCTGAATTATCCAAACGGAAATCAAATCTTGGTGTTATACGTAATTTTACACGTTTGGAAACTTGCCCACGAATAAAACTTCCTGCACCCTTAATTCTTGCCAAAACTTCTTCTTTTTGTGTTGTTCCCATACAAGAAATGAAAACCTTGGCATTTGCTAAATCTGGTGTAACTTCAACTGCAGTTACACCAATTATAGCATTTATTTGTGGGTCACGAAGTTCTGTATCAATGATGTTTTGAATAACTTTTTGCAATTCGCTATTGATACGTTCTAACCTAATATTATTCTTGTTCATTATTCATCAATCCTTTTTAAAGTGTAGCATTCAATTCTATCGCCAACTTGAACTTCGTCATAAGTTGTTTTAATACCACATTCCCTATCTTTTAAGGCTTCTTTTACATCGTCTTTAACAATTTTTAAACTCTTAATTTCGGTTGTGGCAATAAGTTCATCACCACGATAAATTTTTGCATGTTCTCCGCGAACAATTTTGCCATCTTTAACCATTGAACCTGCAACAACACCGGCAGATGAAAGTTTGAATACTGCCATAACTTCTGCCATACCAAGATACTCTTCTTCGTATTTTGGTTCTTTAAGGCCTTTTATTACACGTTCAATTTCGTCTAACAATTCATAAATAATTTTGTAAGAATAAATTTTGATGTTCATTCTTTCTGCAAGAGTTTTAACTTTGCTATCTTGGCTTACATTAAAGGCAATTACCATTGCATTTGATGCGTTTGCCAAAATTAAATCGCTTTCGCTTATGGAACCAACACCACTGTGTAAGATGTTGATTTTTACTTCATCATTTACAAGTTTCATTACAGAAGTTTTGATTGCTTCCAACGAGCCATTTACGTCTGTTTTAAGCACAATATTAAGGACTTTCATATCCTTTTCACTTGTCTTTTGTAACAAATCTTCAAGAGTGTTGCCACCACTGTTTTTGATTAATTCTTCTTTTTGTTTTGCTTTTCTATCAGCAATAATTTCTTTTGAAAGTTTTTCATCAACAACTGTGAATGTTTCGCCTGCGCTTGGAACTTCGTTAAAGCCCAAAACTGTTACAGGCATTGAAGGTGTTGCAACTTTGACTACATTGTTATTTTCGTCAATCATTGCTTTAACCTTACATAAACTTGTGCCAGAAACAACTGTATCTCCAACATGCAAAGAACCATCTTTAACAATAAGAGATGCAATTGGACCTCTGCCCTTATCAAGTTTTGCTTCCATAATTGTTCCAATTGCTGGAACTTTTGGATTAGCTTTTAAACCTTGAACATCGGCAACAAGCAAGATTGTTTCAAGCAACTTATCAATACCTTCACCACTTTTTGCAGATATTTTGCATATAATAGCATCGCCACCCCATGCTTCTGGCAAAACATTGTGTTCTGCAAGTTGGGTAAGCACTTTATCAGGCTCTGCTTGTGGTTTATCAATTTTATTGATTGCAACAATCATTGGTATATTTGCAGATTTAATGTGATTGATTGCTTCAACTGTTTGTGGCATTATTCCATCGTCTGCTGCAACAATCAAAATTGCAACGTCTGTTACAGATGCACCACGTGCACGCATTGCCGTAAAGGCTTCGTGGCCTGGTGTATCAATAAATGTAATATATTTATCTTTAACTTTAACACGATAAGCACCAATTGCTTGTGTGATGCCACCTGCTTCGCCAAGAGAAACTTTTGTTTTTCTAATATAGTCCAACAAACTTGTTTTACCATGGTCAACGTGACCCATAACTGTTACAATTGGTGGACGTTCAACGGCTTCTGCATCATCATAAGAACGAATGTTTTCTTGTACGTCTTTAAGTTTTTCTTCACTTGTCTTATCAAGTTTTTGAACAAGTTCAATGCCCATATCTGAAAGCACAAGTTCTGCTGTTTGATAATCTACTGCAGAATTGATTGTAACCATCATGCCAAGCAACATAAACTTTTTGATGATTTCACTTACAGGACGGCCAGTAACTTCGGAAAGCAACTTAACTGTAATATTTTCGGTTGTGATAACTGCTGGGCCTTGTGGACGTTCAACTACTTCTGGCATTGGAATTTCCTTCTTCTTTGGACGGATTTTCCTGTTAAGCATTCTGTCTTCGTTGTTTTCTTCTTCCAACATACCACGTTTTAACAAATCACGTTTTGTGTATTGACGTTTTTCTTCAAAATGTGTGTTGTCCTTCTTCTTATTATTGAAATTCCTTGCAGGAGTTGCAGTAATAACCGGTTGTGCATAGTTAATTGATGGACGTTTATCTTTGTTGAATGGTTTTGCACCTTGTTTAAAGTTAGGGCTACCATTTGCATTTTGTCTGAATCCACCATTTTGATTGTTGAATGGACGACCTGAATTTTGATTTTGATAAGGACGTTGTTGGAAACGATTATCCCTTGGTGCAAATTCCTTATGTTCAATTGTCTTTTCAACATGCTCTGGCTCTGCAACTTCAACTTTTGGTTGTGAAACAACACTAGGTTCTTCAACCTTTGGTGTTTCTGCTATTAATTTTTTGTTTTCTTCATAAATTAAAGCAGATTCCTTTTCCTTAACTGCTCTTGTTAAGTTGGTCATTTCCACTTTTAAGTTATAAAACTTTTCTGCAAGGTTAATGAAGAGTTTATCTCTAACCATACCTTGCAACTCTTTTATTGCCCTGTTAAATTCTTGGGTTTTGTTTTCGTCAGCCAATATAATTCTCCTTTATTGTAACGATTTACTTATTATAATTTAATATCATTTGATAGATGCTATCATCAATGTTTGTTTTAAAAATATGGTTTAACAATTTCTTTTCTACACACACCTTTACACAAGCATCTTCTTTGCAGATGTAAGCACCACGTCCACCAAGCTTGTGCTTGGTGTCTAAATAATAATTTCCATCAATTTTTGCAATACGCAACAAGCAGTTTTGTTGTTTGCACTTTTTACATGCAACGCATTTACGTTCAAATTTGATGTGCATATTTCACCTATTCATCAATATCATCAAAGAAGTCGTCGTCTAACACAATGTTTGCATTGCTTGTTGAAACAACATCATTGGTTGGTTTTTCTTCAACAACTTTTGCTGCAGCTGGTTTTACGTCAATTTTATAGCCTGTAAGTTTTGCAGCCAAACGAACGTTGTGTCCACCACGGCCAATTGCCAAAGAAAGTTTATTTTCTGGAACCATAACGTTTGCAATGCCTGCTGCTGTATCAACTGTGATTTCGCTAACTTCTGCTGGGCTTAATGCTGCAACAATGAAGTCTGCAGGGTTTTCACTATAATTGATTACGTCAATTTTTTCGCCATTGAGTTCTGTGATTACGTTGTTAATTCTTGCACCACGGTTGCCAATACATGCACCAACTGCGTCCAAATTTGGAACTGTTGTTGAAACGGCAATTTTTGTCCTTAAACCTGCTTCACGTGCAACTGCAACAACATTAACTTCGCCATTGTTGAGTTCTGGCACTTCCATTTCAAGCAACATCTTTACAAAATTTGGGTGTGTACGTGTAACTTGAACAACTGTACCTCTAAAGTCATCTTTAATGTGGCGAACATAAACTTTTACTCTATCACCTGGGCGGAAGGAATCTGTTGGCAAACTATCACGTTTTGTAAGCAAACCTTCAAGTGTTGTTCCACCAATTTCAAGGTAAACATTATCAAGGTCAATACGTTTTACGTTGGCAACAATAATTTTGCCTTCTTTTTCTGCAATATCCTTATATATGGATTGTTTTTCAATTTCCTTAATTTTTTGTGTTATAACTTGTTTTGCAGTTTGCACAGCAATACGGTTGAAATCCTTTGGATTTTCTTCTTCAATAACAACATCACCAACTTTGTATGATTTTTTGATGAGTTTTGCTTCTTCCAAAGAAATTTCCTTTTCTTCGTCTTCAACTGCTTCAACAACTGTCCTATAAGAATATACCTTTATTGTATTCTTTTCTGGTACAAGTTTAACTTGGGCATTTTTTGCCATGCCACTGTTCTTTTTATATGCTGCAGTAAGTGCTTGTTCAAGTGCAGATATAAAAACATCTTCCTTAATTCCTCTTAATTCTTCCAAATCTTTTAATGCTACAAAAAAATCTTTATTAACCATTTCTTTTCTCCTTAAAACTCTATGTGTGGTAAGACGTATGCAATGTCTGAATTGTTTACTTCAAAATTTAAATTATCCATGCCAAATTGTGTTGTGCAATCTGTTCTGCCAAGCAATGTTGCAACAAATTCTTTTTTGTCGTCAACAGTGTGGTAAAGTTTTACATCAACAAGTTTGTTTTGGTACTCTTTAAACTGCCAATCAAATTTGAGTGGTTTATCCAACCCATAACTTGAAACATCAAGCACGTAATGTTCATCATTTGTTGGGTTTAAATCGTCCAGCACGTTGTCAATTAAAGCATTTGTGTTTACACAATCTTCAATTGTTATGCCACCTGGTTTGCCAATGTAGACAACCAAATGCATGCCGTCAACTTTTTTAACATATTCCACATCAACAAGTTTTATATCCTTATTAAATAGTGGTGATATGTTGTTGTAAACTAATTCTGCAACTTTCATACTTCTCCTATTAAACTAAGTTAGGAGTGGCACCGCCACTCCTAAGTTTCTGTTTGTATTATACCACAACAATTTTAATTTTGCAATGGTTTTTTGCTTATTTTACATTAATTTTATAAAAACTTTTGCCGTTGCTGTTGCATCATTTATTGCCCTATGAGCATTGTCTAGCACCACGTGTAATGCTTCAACAACTGTGCCAAGTTTATAATTTTTTAAACCTGGCAACTTTTTGTGTGCCATTTCAATTGTGTCAACCAAAGGATTATCAAAGTTATAACCCAATTTTCTTGCTGCAGCATATATAAAGCCAATATCAAATGCTACGTTGTGGCCAACCATTGTTGACCCTGCACAGAATTTGAAGAAGTCTGGCAAGACATAGTTGATTGTTGGAGCATCTTTAACCATGGCATCTGTTATGCCTGTAAGTTCGGTTATTTCACGTGGAATGTGTTTGCTTGGTTTAACAAAAGATGAGAATGTCTCTGTAATTTTACCATTTTCAATTTTGCATGCACCAAATTCAATAATTTCATCTGTTGCTGATTCCAAACCTGTTGTTTCAAGGTCAAATACAACATAAGTTCCTGCAAAAGTCTTTTCTTCCATACTGAACATGTCACTCTGTTCGTAATCAACATATTCTTGTGGCATTACTGTATGATAAAATTCGTTAACCTTTTTATCTTGAGCTTTAATTTCTTCTTTTTTAAATTTACATCTTGCAATGGATTGCGCAGTGAAGTTCAATTTGCCGTTATAAAGCCTAAAGGAACCATAACAACAAATTTGCATGCCAGGTTCAAGCACTTCACCCTTCAATTCGTCCTTTTGAGAAGGAAAAATGGAACAATACAAAAATCTGTTGTCTGCTTTTATGCTAAAACTATAAAATACTCTTTCAATTTCTTCTTGCTCGCCATCACGTTTAACTTTCTTTTTGTATGTTTTCTTTTGGCAGTTTGTAACTTCGCCACAAATTACAACATTTTCTATTGCTGACTTAACTTTGCTGAAATCAATGGCCACGGAATAATCATTCCTGCCAATGATGTTTGTGATGTCTGACAATGTGTAAATTGTTTTGTGCTCTGCTTCTTTTATGCTTTGTTCAAATTCTGCGTTGCTTTCTATGTAACTTGTGTTTGAAACAACTTTTGTTTCTTCTTTTTGGGCAAATTTAACAACAAAATCTGCCATAAAGGTTTCTTTAAGTTTGTTGGCAACCATTTCTGACCTGTCAAATTCGGTTACATAGTTATAACCAAAACTTGAAAGTTTTAAGCAAACTGTTACGCAAAGGTTATCAATCTCCACTGATATATCGTCAAATGTTAAACCTTGAGAAAATGCTGGGAAATTGTTTATTATTGTTGTAAGTGTGTGATTTGCAATTGTGTGTTTATCCAATGGACAAGAAATGAAATTAATTTTATATGCCACAAAATTGCCAACAGTTGATGTTAAAGTTTCATTAATTTTGGCAATGCTTTCTTCTGTTGGTGTAAAGACGTCTGGATTGTAAAAAAAGTTTACAACACAAGCATTTTCGTGCTCTGAATATGTTGCACTTTTAAACTTTATGCCAGCAAATAAGCCGTTTAATATGTCAAACAATTCGTTCATTGTCTAAATTATAGCAATAAAAATAAGAAGTGTCAAACACTTCCTATTTTTACAGAACAAATTGCAATATATCCACAGTTGCAACAAACAGCAACAAAACAATCAATCCAATGTTGTTTATTGCGTTTATCACTTCCCTTTTTACAGGCTTGCGTCTTACGGCTTCAATAATTAAGAATATCATTTGAAAACCGTCAAGTGCTGGAATTGGCAACAAGTTAAACACTGCCAAGTTTACCGAAATGACAGGTATAAGCACCAACAATACTGCAAAATTTTGTTGCGTTGCAGTTGCCATCATTTTGATTGTTGTAACAGGGCCACCAAGGTTTTTGATGTCGAGTTGACCTGTAAGCAACTGACCAAATATCTTAAGGATTTTCCATACCCAACGGCAAGTGAATGGTACGCAGTTTATAAGTGCTTCGCCAAGGCCAAATTGATGCAAAGCAACAACAACTTCATCGTCTTCACTATATTCATCTCTAAAGAACGTAAATTGTAAGTAGTTACCCTGTTCGTCGTACACAATGTTAACTTTTGTTGGAACATCTTTAAACTTGCCATCACGTTTAACTTTTAAGTTGATATCTTCGGTAACTAAATAGCGGGTTGTTGTGCCTGTTTCAATTTTGTGTTCAGTTGTGATATCTTCGCCTTTATATTCAGCATAATCATCTGCAATAATATACTGCAAAATGTTATCATTTACAAAATCAACATTTGTGCCATTAACACCATAAATTACATCGCCAACTTGCACTGTATTCGCAACAATTGATGTTTCTGCAATTGTTTTGAATTCATAGAATTCATAACCATTTGCCATAAGCAAAATAAAGGAAAAGACAATGGCACTTAAAAAGTTAAAAAATGCACCACAGAACATAACAATCAAACGTTTCCAAACAGGTTGTTTGTTAAACGAATTTTCTGTTTCTGTGCCGTCTTCGTTTTCACCTGCAAAGGCGCAATATCCACCAAGTGGGAAAAGACGTAAGGTAACTTTTTGTCCGTCTTTTTTTGTTTTTTGCAGAATTTTTGGACCAAAACCACCACTAAATTCGTCAATTTTAAACTTTAAAATTTTGCCTGCCGTGTAATGGCCAAGTTCGTGTATAAGAATCATGAAAAGCAAAACAACGATGGCCAACAAAATGTAGCCAATATACTGAAAAACTGAACCTATGGATAGAAAATTGTTCATAACTTCCCTTATTCTATTATTTACACCAAAAATTTATGCTTTATAATACTGTAATTATAATTGTGAAAATGTAAGTTGCTGTAACGCAGAAAATCATTGCGTCCACCCTATCCAACATTCCACCATGACCCGGCAAAATGTTGCCAGAATCTTTTATGTTTGCTTTACGCTTTAAATAACTTTCAAACAAATCGCCAATTTGACCAATAATTGAACCACCTGCACCAATAATTAAGAAATGCCACCACGCAAAATTTAATGTCTGTAAGCATTCGTCAAACATTGGAATCAATTTGCAAAGGCCAAACACTGCCATTGCACCCAATATGCCACCTAACAAACCACCAACTGAGCCACTAATTGTCTTTTTAGGACTAATTTTTGGTGCCAATTTTGGACCTTTTAAAAGTGAACCTATCAAATACGCAAAGGTATCAGAGCCCATAGTTACCAAAAGTGTTGTAGCAATTAAAATTAAGGATAAATAATTTACACCAATGTATGGATCTATGTGGTTGATATAAACGAAAAGGCTGATTAAAACACTAGGATATAAACATGCAACAATGCTGTTTAAAGAAACCTTGAATGGAGATTCTGATTTTTTTATTGCTTCGGTTATTAAAATTATGAAGAAATATACAACAAACGTTGCAAGTTGAATCAAAATCAAATATTGATATGGCACAACATATTGTGTAAGTACATAGATAACATAAAAATATATTGAATAAAAACTTACAAACATCTTGTTTACAGGTTTGCCAATTTGCTTCATAATGTTGCACATTTCCATGCCTGCGACAATGCCAATGCACAAAACAAAAATGTCAAAAATGTAATCGCCAATTGTATATGGTAACAATTTACTCAACACCATTGCCACTGTTATTAAAAATATTATTGCACCGGTTATGAATCTCTTTTTCATTTAACCCCCATATCTTATGTATTTTCTTTTATTGCTCCAAAACGTCTGTTACGTTTCATATAAGAATCAAGAGCCTTTAAAAGTTCTTTTTTGGTAAAACTTGGCCAATGCTTTTTGCTATAGTACCATTCGCTGTAAGTTGATTGCCATGGCATAAAATTACTTGACCTTAACTCGCCTGACGTACGTATAATTAAGTCCAAAGGCAAAAGGTCTTTTGTATATAAATGCTGTTCAAATTCATCTGCATTGACAGTTTTGTTTAATTTAACAATTTCGTTAACTGCTTTTATAATTTCTTGCTTGCCACCATAGTTAATGCAACAATTAAGAATAAATCCTGTGTTGTTTTTGGTTGCTTCAATAAGTTCTTGTGCCTTTACTCTAACCTGCTTTGGCAAACGAGTATCTGTCAAATCTCCAGAAATTATAATTCTAACATCTTTTGTAAGGTATTTTTGTTTGTATTCATCTAACATCTGATTAAATAACTTCATTAAATAATCAACTTCTTTTTTTGGTCTGTTCCAATTTTCAGTTGAAAAGCAATAAACTGATAAGTTTTTTATGCCAAGTTCTTGCACAAAATCAATTTGACTTTTTAAATTGTCAAAACCAAATTTGTGGCCGACAATCCTTGGCAATCCTCTATGCTTTGCCCATCTGCCATTGCCGTCAATGATTAACGCAATGTGCTTTGGCATCTTGTTGTTAGATTGGTATTTTTCAATATGCATCCTTACACTTCCATTATTTCAGCAACTTTCCTTTCACATGCAACGTCTGCTTTTGATGTGTAACCATCCAACGTTTTTTGCACGTCTTCATCTAATCTTGTAAACTCATCTTCACTGATTTCGCCGTTTTTCTTGGCATCTTTAAGGACGTCCAAGCAATCACGTCTTGCATTACGCATAACAACTTTTGCTTCTTCCAAATACTTTTTGGCATCCTTACTGTATTCACGCCTTCTTTCTTCGGTAAGCATTGGGAAACTTACACGGATAACTTTGCCGTCATCACTTACTGCAACGCCCAAATTTGCTGCTTCAATGCCTGTGCGAATATCTTTTAATGTGGAAACGTCCCAAGGGGACACCACCAACAATCTTGCTTCTTGCACTGCAATGTTACTTGTTTGATTAATTGGTGTTTTTGTACCATAATAATCAACTTTAATGTTTTCAATAAGTTTTGGATTTGCTCTGCCAACCCTTATCAAAAGCAATTCATCAATAAGATGATTGAAATGTTTTTCTAATTGTTCTTCATATTCCATAAGAGCCAATTCAACTGCTTCGTTCATAAATTTCTCCTTTAATACAATTAAAATATACAAAATTTATAGAAAAATAGCAACTAATATTTGTGGTTGTTTGGAAATTTGTATTTTATAAAATACAATATTCTGTTTTTAAACAAAAAATGACAGGTTGCCCTGTCATTCTCTTAAAATTAATTTTGTCCTGATTGCTTTGCAACTTCTGCTGCAAAGTCATCATTACGTTTTTCCAAACCTTCACCCATTACCATAAGTGTGAAACGTCTGATTGTGATTTTTTCACCAATTTTTGCAACGAGTTCTGTTAAAACATCTTTAACTTTCTTTTTGCCATCTGGGTCCTTGATGTAAACTTGTTCCATCAAAACAACTTCTTCATAGTATTTGTTGATTTTACCATCAACAATTCTATCAATCATTGCTTCTGGTTTACCTTCATTAAGAAGTTGAACACGATAAATGTTACGTTCTTCTTCAAGTTTATCTGCAGGAACTTCTGCAATGTTTACGCAAATTGGTTTGCTTGCAACAACTTGCATTGCAATGTTGTGTGCAAATTCACGCAATTCTTCGTTTTTTGCTGCAAAGTCTGTTTCTGTGTTGATTTCAACCAAAGATGCAAAACTACCGTTGCCGTGTACATAAGAATCAATAAAGCCTTCTGCTGCAATTCTGCCTTCTTTTTTTGCTGCTTTTGCAATTCCTCTTTCTGCCGGAATTACCTTTTCCGGTGCATCAAGGAACTGTTCTATATATTCATCCAAAAATAATGTAGATAAATTTGTAGCTTCTATGCTTCCGATTTTTAAGTTTTGAATTGCCCCATCGAAAAGCTCCATCTCATCATAATCTTCAATCTTTGCACCTTTTTCTAGCGAAACCTTATAATCGCACAAGCTATCGCTGAAATAGAAGTTGTACTTTCCCTTATCTCCGGCGTATCCGCTCATTTCAGCTCCGCCAAATTCAAAATCTGCAATGGTCTGACCTTTATATGCATCGAGAGTTTCCTTGTCCGGCAAAGCATCTGATACAACAAGTACATCCAAAAATTCATTATCTCCAATTACATCGAGATATTGCTCTCTCGCATTTTCATCTAAAGAATCAATACTATTAAATGCATCGAGCTGTTCATCTGCAACCTTAACTATTGTAACGAACTCTTCGCCTTTGGAGTTCGCAACAGTCTGTGCATAAACATTTTCTGCAATTTGAACTCCTGTAGCCTTAAATCCTGCATTAAAAACTGCATTCAAGGTATTAAGCTCTTCCTTTGGAAGAGTAGATGAGGCAAGAGATCCGCTGCAGCCAACAAGAGAAATCATCATGGCTACAGCTAGTACAATTGAT
>CALCEI010000072.1 GCA_937900575.1 uncultured Clostridia bacterium | reverse complement strand
GCGCATGCATCGAAGAATTGATGAACGCTGTTGACAGTTACATTCCAGACCCAGTTCGTGATACTGATAAACCATTCTTAATGCCAGTTGAAGACGTCTTCTCAATTACAGGACGTGGTACAGTTGCTACAGGTAGAGTAGAACGTGGTACAGTAAGAATCAACGAAGAAGTTGAATTGGTTGGTATTAAAGAAACACGTAAAGTTGTTATTACAGGTATCGAAATGTTCCGTAAATCCTTGGACGAAGCTCGTTCAGGTGATAACGCAGGTTTGTTACTTCGTGGTATTCAACGTAACGAAATTGAACGTGGCCAAGTTTTGGCAAAAATCGGTTCAATAACACCTCACACACAATTCAAAGCAGAAGTTTATGTTTTGAAGAAAGAAGAAGGTGGCCGTCATACTCCATTCTTCAATGGATATCGTCCACAATTCTATGTACGTACAACAGATATTACAGGTTCAATCAAACTCCCAGACGGTGTAGAAATGGTTATGCCTGGTGATAATATCACAATGGAAGTTGAACTCATTCACCCAATCGCTGTTGAAAAAGGTATGAGATTCGCTATCCGTGAAGGTGGCCGTACAGTTGGTTCAGGTGTTGTTGCTGAAATTATTAAATAATTTTGGTCAATCTGAAATTCAATTAAATATTAAAAGTTTTGCCTTTGTGCAAAACTTTTTTATTTTCAATATTAAATTTATTTAATTTTTTAAAATTTATTTGTTATAATTATTTTGATTGGAAGGTGTTTTATGGATTTTTCATATGATATGTCCAAAAGCAAACAAGACAATTCGTCAACAACAAGTTTAACAATTTGCAACTGTATTTTTGCTATTGTAAGTTTGTTCTTGTCAACTTTTTTAGTAGCATACATTTATGGATTTACAGACAATATTTATACATATATTTATAGAGTTGCCATTTTTACACTTTTTAAATATGTAACATTCATTTTTGCTTATCATATATCAAGCATATTTGTAAAAAGGACAAACAGAGTTTGGTTTTATAGATTAGGTTGTTTCTTACTTGCAAGTTTGGTTATTATTTCTATTTTTGCTGGAGAAAAAATCGCAGAGCTTCTTGTTCTTGCAGGTGCCGTAATAGGAGTTTCTGGTGGTATATATTATTCTGCGTATAATGTTATAAGACAAGAAATGGTAAGCAGAAAAGTTATTGGCAAAGTTAGCATTGTCATGATGCTGTTGCAACAATCCATTGAGATTATATTTCCTTTTATTTTCGGTACACTCATTGATGTCTCAAGCTATTCTACGGTTGCCATTTTTGTTCTTGTTCTTTGGGCTGCACAAATGATGGTTTCCATGTTCATTAAATCGCAAAAAACTACAGATACGCAATATAAACCTATTGAATATCTAAAAGAGCTTAAAGGAAATAAAGAATTATCTAAAAAAATGAGTTTAATTTACTTAATTTCTTTATTTTACGGTTTTAGCAGTGTTGCTAGTGTAATGTCTAATATTTGTATTTTATTGCAATTAGGTGGTAGCAACACATGGTTTGGTATTTTTACAAGTTTGTCCACAGCCGTTTCAATTTTATGCATGTTGTTTGTTGGCAAATTTACAAAAGAAGGTGAACGAAGTTGGTTGTTTATCTCAATAACAGCTGCTTCTGTTTTAGGCACAATAATATTCGTTATTTGGCCTTCAATACCAACTCTTATTATTTATAATGTTTGCATGGCAATTGATAGTATGATTATTCTTTCTTATGTGGAAGTTTACAGAAACAAAAACTTGAAGGAGGCAGGATATTATAAATATATTGCAGAACATCAAACAGTTGTTGAAACAATTTTCT
>CALCEI010000071.1 GCA_937900575.1 uncultured Clostridia bacterium | reverse complement strand
TACGAAACGGTGGATTATATTGCTTCAACAGGTACACAATTTGTTGATACTGGATTTAATCCTTCTTCTTACAGTGTTGTTGAATATTCTTTTGATTATCAAGCAAGTTTGGCAAAAACAGGCAAAACAATGTCGATTTTTGGCGAATATAGTGCCACAAACTCTTCCAAACGTGTTGGTATGGATACAGATTCCAGCGGAAAAACCTTTGCTTTGGCAGGAAGCACAAGCAAAGACATGTTTACCAACAACACAAGCATGTGTTTTGTTAAAATTAAAACGGACAACTCTAACAAAACGTTGGATATTGACATAAACAGCATAGATTACGCTAACGTAAGTTACAGCGGAGATGCTTGTTATGATACGTCAATATATCTTTTTGCAACAAACAGACGCTATTCTGACGGCGTAAGCGACGCAACCAATTTTGCTTATATCAGGCTTTATGACTTCAAAATTACAGCAGACGGAAATGTTGTAAGGAACTTTATTCCTGTAAAAATCAACGCAAACGGCGAATATTGCTTGTTTGATACCGTGGAAAACAAAATTTACAGAAATTTGGGCACGGGCAAATTCTATAGCGAAGAAGTTTTGCATCAAGATTGGTTGCCAGAAGGCACAACTTGCTGGGGTGATGTTTATACTTACACTGGCACAACCGAAATGACAATTACTGGGCTTAAACCTGAATATGCAAATCTCAGCCAAATTGTAATTCCTGAACTTATTAACAACCTTCCTGTAACACAAGTGGGAAGCAGAGCTTTTGTTAATAAAACTTTGCTTAATTATGTTGTGTTCCAAGATAACGACTTGTTCCTTTCAATTGGCGCAGATGCGTTTAATGGTTGCACAAATTTACAACACATAAAATTCAACAATTTGCCAAGCCTTAAGAGTTTGGGAAATAATGCTTTCTATGGCACAAAAAGCTGGAAGGAAGATGTTGTGGTGCCTGGTGTGCTTACTGGTGTGGGCACAAATGTGTTCTATATCAGCGGAATTAAGAG
>CALCEI010000070.1 GCA_937900575.1 uncultured Clostridia bacterium | reverse complement strand
ACTCGGGGCGCCAAAACAACTGCAGCAATGCAGTTTTTTTGTTTTTTTATGTAAAGTTTAAAATATGTGGGCGAGAACCTTAAAGGGTTCCCACAAAAACTTGATTTTTGAAGGGAGAAGGAAAAACATTTTTTAAGGCGAAAAATTGCTTGCAATTTGAGTTAAGAGAAAGGTTTTGACGCGGAGCCCTACTCGGGGCGCCAAAACAACTGCAGCAATGCAGTTTTTTTGTTTTTTTATGTAAAACTACGAAAATGTTTGTACGTAACAGTTTTTTGTTACCTTTTATTTTATAAATAAAAATTTTAAAATACATATTGCAATTTTGAAAGGTGTGTGTTATACTTAAAACATATAGAGAGGTGGAATTATGGCAATTAAATGGATAGAACCAACTGATAAGGAACAATTTTATACATGTTTTCCAATGGGAAAGTATAAAAACATCATAACAGTAAAAAGTACATGTAAAGTTGTTCGTAAAAATAGAGATAAGAAACAAGGTGAAGCATTGTCACTTCTTTTTCGTGTTGATGCAGATGTACCAACAAAAGGTCGTTTGTTTTTTATTGAAGTAGGTAAGAAACGTATTTATGTATCTCCAGAAACAATCTGCTTTTATGAAGGTGGAAAGAGAATTCCAATTGCCAAAGCAAGAAGAACCTGGGACGAAGTTAGAAATTTAACATTGTATTATACAGGTGATGGCTACGACCAAGTAATAACCGGACTTGATGCTGGTGATACATATGAAACAGAAAAAGTTGAAGTAATAGATGAAAAAACCGGTGAACCAGTCAAGGATGAAAAAACCGGTGAACCAGTCAAGAAGACAAACTGGATTTCTTACGAACGTGTTGAAGTTGTTGAAGGAAAAATTAAAAGAGTGCTTTACGATGCTACAAATCGAGAAGAAGGCACAGTTTTGCATGAATTAGATAACACAATTGCAGTTAGAAGCGTTAAGGAAGACAAATATGCCACAATAACCGTTCACTCAGAAGTTGATAACAGTAGAATGACAGTTAAACTTGATGATATTTATATTTATAACGAAGATGCAGCAGGAACAAATAAGTACACACAAAAACTTAGTGATGCCATTGAACAATTTGGTACAAAACCATATATCGGTGCAAAAGTTAAAATAATAACGAACAATTGGGAAGTTGAATTAAAACCTCTTACAAAAGAAGATTTAAAGTCAATAGAATCCAAAGATATACGCACCACAACAATCCCTTACATATATTCAGAAGATGGCGAATATGTAAATGTTATTTCCAGAGATTTAAATCAAGGCATACTTGTTAAAATTACAGATTTATATTGTGAAGGCAAGCAACTTAAGAAAGCATCAGACTTGAGAAATGCTGTTAATAAACCACTTGTTTACAGGCAATCTTCCGATGCCAAAAAAGGCATTGATATTTTGCCATTAACTCCGGAACAAGCATGCTTGACATACAAACCAAATGATGTAATTCATTATGAAGCAGTTTCCAACAAATATGTTAAAACGGAAGAAACAACATATCTTATGACGGCCGATGGTAACTATGTTGAAGAATCATGCGTTGGCCCAATTTGTTATGATAAGGCCGAAAGTGATGATGAATGTGATGCATATTTGTTACATGATAAGTATGGCTTACCTTTCATTGTTTCCAAAGAATCTGCAAAGACAGAATACCGTGACAGGTTTAACAATAAGGAAGAGGAGAACAAGCCTGTTCCATTAAAAATATCAACAAAACAAATTTCAGATGTGTACGTTATTCAAACTTCCAATGTACCACGCGAAACTAGACATGAGTGTACAATTGTTGGAGACATTAAAGATGTTGAAAAACAAAACAAAGCAATTAATGAAGCAGTAGCAAAATTTAACACGGCATATCAACAAAACGAATACGAAGTACCTTATGTAATTCAAACACCAGATCGTCCAATTTGTTATATGAGACTAAAATCTGATGATTTGGAAAGTGCTGATGCATTTTTGTTTCGAAAAAAAGAATACGGAGCCTTTATTGTTGATAAAAATGACATAATTATCAAAACAATTGTCAAAAAAAACAAAAAAGAATACGAAATTAATATTGTATCAAAAAATATAAAATTTAAAGTAGACAAGCATGATCTTGGTGGACACATAAGGCCATTGGCATTAACTGATGAAAAAGATTTAACACAAGTTGACATAATTCAAACTTCTAATGCAAAAGGAGAAACTTGCCACACATATGTTTATGTCTCCAAAGCTGATAATAAGGATTCAGCAGTTGAAAAGGCAATTGATGAATTTAATAACAATATTGATGAATATAATAGAAACAGAGAAGGCTCTTTGATTAAACTTGATAGCAAGCACTTGCGTTACGTGGCAACCACAGAATATGTTGAAAATTCAGTTGAAGAAGATTATAAATACATTAAATCCAGCAAAATAACTTTTGATGAAAAGACAAACGAAATCATTGGTGGTCCATTGCTTGATGTAAACAAAAAAGCAAACGAAAAAATGAATAAGGGAATACAAACCGGATTGGGAATATTATCCTTGTGTGCAGGTTTCCCACTTGGTGCTCCAATTTTTGGCCTTTTGGGTATGGGTCAAATTATAGCAAGCGCAGTTAAAAACGTTGCAACAAAAGTTGGCGCTTCACATGAAGTTAAAAAAGCAACAAAGAGTAAAATTCAAAAGAAAAGAGAAGCCAATTTGGAAGAACTTCAAAAGTATTTAAAGGAAGACAACTTGTCAACCCAACTTGAAAGAGAAGCCCGTGCTAGAGAAGTTAACAATTCTTTAACAATAATGCGTGAAGCAACACATGTTCTTTCATCAAATGGAATTGATATTAATCCAGTTGAAGTTCGCAACAATGAAATACATGTAGATGGTAAAAATTTGGATTCATTCTTTGAATTTGAAGAAGAATATAAGAAAAAACTTAATGAATTCAAGAAGTTAAAAGCTACTCCAATACATGAT
>CALCEI010000069.1 GCA_937900575.1 uncultured Clostridia bacterium | reverse complement strand
TGGCAAAAGGTTATTAAAATATTTGATTGTTTTGTTACTTTCTTATTTTGTTTGCATAATTGCAGTTTCTTATTTCACAACAAAAACAATAAGAATAAGTCCAGAACTATTTACAAATCCAACAGCAATTCTGTTAACAATTGTTATTGCTGGCGGTTTTGTCATCTATGACGTGCTTCGTCTGTTGGACGGAAAAGGCAAAAAGAAATCTGGTGACAAAGCAGAAGATAAAGTTAAAGATACATCTGGGCAAGAAGTTAGCGAATTTTTTAATAAGGATTTTGTTACAGAAAAAGCTTTGGAAGAAGAAAAAGGTTTTAACTACAACACTCTTTCAACATTGAAACAAAGCAAAAAAGATGGAATTTTGGTGCGTGCAGAAGAATGGAAAGGCGGGCTTGAAATTAACTTTGTTGAACCTATCCATGCACTTGTTGTTGGTACAACCTCTTCTGGTAAAACATCTCGTTTTGTTGTGCCATCACTGCAACTTATGAGTATGACAGCAGCAAAACCCTCATTTGTTATTACTGACCCAAAAGGTGAATTGTTTGAAAAATGTTCTGCAAAATTTGAACAAGAAGGTTATGATGTTAAAGTTGTGGACTTGCGTAATCCTTTCAGCTCTGTACAATGGAATCCATTAACCTATCCATTTGATTTATACACAAGAAGTTTTGAATTGGAAAATGAAGTAAAAGTTCACATGGCTGGAGATAATCCAAAAAGATATAATCTTATTTCTCAACGTGAATTTGATTACACTTCAACCACTTGGTTTGAATTTAACGGTATTGCTTATGCAGATAAAAACGTTTTGGAAAGTGACCTTAAAGTTACAGCACGTGATTTGAAAGATAAAACTTACACAGCTTTAAGCGACATTTGCTCTACCTTGGCACCAATTGAAAACACAAAAGATCCAAGCTGGGAAAAAACTGCACAAAGATTAATTCATGCAGTTATGCTTGCTATGCTTGAAGATAGCCGCATCCCAGAACTTG
>CALCEI010000068.1 GCA_937900575.1 uncultured Clostridia bacterium | reverse complement strand
GCATGCTTATAAGTAAATGTAAAGTTGTTTTCAAGCCCTGTTGCAAACATCACATTGTTTGTGTTATTAAAGCTCAAAACAGGTTTTGCCAATTTAGAAATTGTATATTCTGTTGATTCAACAGAACTTAAATAATTGGATCCATCACCAATTGTTTGCAACTTAAATTTAATGTTGTTGCCATCTTTGAGAGTTGTAAATGTATATGTTTCATATTCATCAGAAGTTTTGTTTACAGTTGCACTTGACGTTGTAACAATTTTATAACTTGATGCATTTTCCACTGCCAAAATTTTGATTGTTGCAGCAGTTATATCTTCAAATGTTGCAGTTGTAGAACTTAAAACAGAAAATTCTTTTTCTGCTGTAACAACAACTTCTTGATTTTCACGGTATGCAAACACATATGGGTCATTTGAACCAACTGTTACAGTAACTTTGTAACTGCCAGCACCCAAATAATGTTCCCCACTTGCATTGGTTGAATTTAATGTTACACTTGAACCTGTTACAGAATAGTTTACACTTCCAGAATCTGTGCTAAGCACATTTAATGTTATAACAGCATGTTGATTTTTGTTTATGTTAGATAAACCTACAGAAGCCTTGCTGTTTGCAATTGATATGCTTGAAATTTTTTCAAGTTGAACAAATTTAACTGTGCTTTCCAAACTGTCCAATTCTGCAATTGAAGCTTGTTCATCTGCATAATGTTTAAGTGTAATTGTGTTGTTACCTGCTGGGAATGTGTAATTTAAAGGTAAAGAATAAACACTTCCTGAGCCAACAATTTCATCATCAAAATATTCTTCTATGCCATTTTCACCAACATAGTTGAATTTTACAGAATATCTGTCGCCTTCCACAGTATTGAATTTTAATGTGTAATTATCAATTGTCCCCGCAACAGTTTCAAGTTGATTTACTTTTATTTGTGCAAATTTGGAAGGAAGATAATTTACATCATCTTCGCCAGAGAACAACGCTTGCACATCAAAAGAATAAGTTGAATTTGCTGTTACACCAGAAATAAATTCTGCAATGTCAACACTTAAATCTGTTGTAAGTTTTTGTTTTCTTGTGCTTGTACCTTCAACGGCAAATTTAACGTTATATTGCGTTCTGTCTGTTTCGTCTTTCCAATAAACTGCGTTCCATTTAATTTTTCCATCCTCAGCTGATAATTCAGGAGTTTTAAGTCTGTTAAACTTTACAACATTACTTTTTGCCGTACTCTTTGCAATGTTGTTACCTTGAAGGACTGTGTCCACATCAATTGTATATCCATTTTCGGAATTTACAAATTGGTCAAATTCTTGCAAAGTGGAAATATCACAACTTGTTCCAGAAATTTCTTTTATAATTGGTTCTGTTGTTCCAGAAATTTTAAGTGTATATTTAATTACCTTGTCAACTGGTTGCCAACTTATATTTGTACCTCTCATTGCAACTTCACATGCTGGCAAAACATCAACAATCATGCTTGTTTCGGTTGAATTATAAAAACCTTCGCCTGCTGGTGCTTTTG
>CALCEI010000067.1 GCA_937900575.1 uncultured Clostridia bacterium | reverse complement strand
ATGGGATAGAATCACAGGTGAGCCAATTTATAATGCAATAGTTTGGCAATGTAGAAGAACTTTTGACGAATGTCAAAAACTTCGCAATGATAAAAAAATGTGCAATCATAATCTAGAAGGAAAATATGAACCAAATGAAAATGCGCGCATTGTAAGAAGGATATTTGAAGAATATGCAGCAGAAGTGCCTAAAACAGAAATCTGTGAAAGGCTGAATAATGAAGGTTTGCGCAATCAGTTAGGAAAGCCATTTAATGTGCGTACTGTCTTTGATATGCTGCGCAATGAAAAGTATGTTGGCAATTACATTTACACGCTGGGAAATGAAACGATCAGGCTTGAAGGCATCATTCCGCCAATTATTGATATAGAATTATGGCATCGTGTGCAAAAGTTATGCCATCAGCCTGTAAAGGCAAGAATGCGCCATCAGAAAACGCGTTACCTGCTGACAGGTAAAACAGAATGTGGATGCTGTGGTGCTTCAATTTGTGGTGCTGGTTCAAAGCGTATGCGCAATGATGATCTGTATTACTATTATAAATGTGTTGGCAAAACCAAACAGAAAAATGGCTGCAAGAATCCCAGCCTGAACAAAGAATGGTTTGAAGGCAATGTTCTGCAAGCTGTAATAAAGGCAGTAATGACGGATGAACAGATTGAAATGATTTCTAAACTGACATTTGAAGAATTGCAGGATGCAAGAAATGCGCCAGCTGTTTCTGTGGCTGATTTAAAAAAGGAATTGAAAGGGATTTCTGCAAAGCAGGAAAAAATGACAGATTTATATTTGGATGGAATGCTGGAAAAGGATATGCTTGATAAGAAAAATGAAGTGCTGGTAAAACGCAGATATGAAATTGAAATGGAAATTGAAAAGCGTGCTGCCATTAAGGAAGCAAATGATTTAGATGAAGAAACAATAAACGAATATGTGAGAAACTACATTGAAAAGATGAAAAAAGCATATACGGATGAAGAAGAATTTATGCGTGCTATGTTCAATGCCTTTGTTGAAAAGGTTGTGGTGAATAAAACTGCTGTCACAGTATTTGTGATGGCAGATTTTTCATTTTTTGGTGCTGGTGATAACAGGCAGCGCGCTGGAGCATTCCGCCACCTAGCACCCATCAGAATACAGGCAGTTTTTAAACGAAAAGAAAACACCTTTGGGCGTAATGAGTACATTAACCATCAGAATTATATCATAATAAATGCAATCTAAAAAGGAAGGCTTTTGCCTTCCTATCATTCTAATGTTTCAAAGAAGAAATCCAATCCAACCTGTGCTGGTTCTGTTGAATTGCATTTAGTGTCTAATTGTTTATCAATCCAATCCTGTGCGCTTCTGTGTTGCCAACTTAATTGTTCAGCATTCCAATCAGCACAAACATCATAAGTTTTTCCACGATATTCATATTCAAGATATTTTCTGTTCTGCCAGTAATAAGCACGAATGAATTTTGCTTTCATTGTTGTTTTTCCTTTCTACACTTCTTCAAATCCAATTCTGCACGCTTTCATCTGCTTTTCAAGTTCTTCTGCTTTAGCATCATCAAATACTGTAATGCACTTGTATGCGTATGATGCAAATGAAATTGTGGTATCATTAAGTGCTTCCCAAATGGCAAGCCATTTTCTTTCATTCTTGATTTCATAAGTTTTCATTTCCGTTTCCTTTCTTTTCCTGTTGTTATAACCTTGACAGCCTTTTGGCTGTTTCGTCTTAATTTTCAAAGACTCTTCAGAAGGTTTTACCATTCTCTTATTAATACATATTCTGTATTTTCTTTTGAATAAATCTTTGTCCACATACAATCAGCTGTCTTTGTGAAACCCTGTTCCTTTAAGCTTTTTCCCATCCATCTCATTTCGTTTTCGTTCATTGCATTAAGTTTGATTGTCATTTTTCTGATCCTTTCTTGTTTTGTGCTTTGCTTTATCTTATGTATATATTATAGTGCTTTTGTCCTACTTTGTCAACAATTCTTTGACATTTTTCTACGATTTTTTTACATTAAAAAAGACAGGTTTATTTTTCCCTGTCTTTTACAATCCTGTCAAATCCTCTGCGTGTTTGAAATTTGATTTTGTGGGTAGTTGTCCACTTCAAATCATTTCAGCGCGTTTTGATTAACGCTTTGATTTCCAAATCTGCCCTGCAATTGTGGCTGTTGTTCCAGTGCTTGTCATTGTTGATACAACACCATTGATGTACATATTGCCAGCGTTTGCAATCGCAAGATTTTTCTGTGTTAATCCTGATTCGTTCACTGTTGGACAATTTATGTTATGTGCAATAATTACAGCATTTGTTTCGCCTGTCGCAATCTGCATTATTGCAGCAGCCATTGCGCTGTTAGAAACATAAGCATAATATGCAAGAATATTTGAAGCATCTACTGCGTTTATCATTCCATCATGATCTACGTCAGCAGCAGACTTTTGATTATCA
>CALCEI010000066.1 GCA_937900575.1 uncultured Clostridia bacterium | reverse complement strand
GATGCAACAACAAATTTGCAACATAAATATATTGTAAGGTATCTGCAATAAGTTGAAGTTTTTCTTCCTCGCTTGCGTTGTCATTATAATTTTTTACCCAGTATTTATTTATGTTTCTTACAAACACGTCCACGCAGTTGATAACTTGGTGGAATTTTTTATCTGCCATAAATCTTTCATAATTCAAAATGGCATTTGCACATTCAAGTTTAACTTCATCTTTTGCTTCTTTGGTTGGCAACTTACCTTCAAAGTTGTTTTGTACGTAATAGAACAAGGTACGCAACACTCTGTTGTAAACATTGGTTAACAAATTGCCTTCTTTAAGCACTGGGTCTGCAACATTAGGGTCAGCGTCAGGGTTCAAAGGTTTTGGCATAAAATTTACATTGTTGTTTGTCAAATTCATTCCCAAGAAATGCATACGTAATTGTTCTGGTGTGTACATATCCAAAAAGTCATTTGCCATTGGTGCTTTAACTGCGCCAGAAGAACTTGCTTTTTTATCCAAGAACAACAAGTGTTTAATTGGCACAATGGATGTTGTTTGCAAATCACCATCTTTTGCTGGATAGGTTGGCTCTTCATTCATATGCAACCAAATTGCTTGTTGTGCTGGACCATAGAAGGATAAGTTATCTTCACCAATTGTTTGGTAAACTTCTGCATCTGTGCTTGCCCAATATTTTTTCCACTCATCATCTGGTTTGCCAATGGATTGCAAGTAGGTTTGCGTTTCGCTTATTGGTGCCCACAAACTTTCTGGCCATACGTAGAAGGTTTGACCTTCTAACCCGTCAATTACAGGACATGGCACGCCCCATTCTGTGTTGCCTGTTAACCTAAATGGAACAAGTGTTTTTCCTGTTCTGTAACGGATATAATGTTCTGCTAAAATTTTACATGCTTCTTCTCTATCTTTCAAATTTTCAAAAACCAAATTGATGCTTGGTCCATTGTGGTCCACAACTTCAAAACTTGGCATATTGTAAGTTTTAATTTCGTCCAACCATTCACGTTTTACGTAAACTTCTGGCTTTTTCAAAAACTCTGTCAATTCCTTAACCATAAAGGTTGGTGTGGAAGGTTTTTTGGCAATATCTTCCAACCAAACGCGCATTTCATCTGTACATTTGTCAAGGTCAAAATACCAATTTTCAACTTCTTTAAGTTCAGGCATTTCACCACTTAAAGTGCTTATTGGGTTAATCAAATCCATTGGCAAATATTGGTGACCCATATCACATTCATCTGCATAACCCTTTTCGCCTGTGCAACCTTCAATTGGACATTTACCAACAACTTGTCTACCATTTAATAAGGTGTTATATTTTTTATCATAATATTGAAGTGAACTGTGTTTTGAAATTGTGCCATGTTTATATAAGGTATTAATAAAATATTCGCTCATCTTAACATGGTTAGCATACATTGGCTCCAATGCAGATGCACCAAAAAAGTTATGTGAAATTTCAAAATCTTGCATTGTCTTTTTTTGAATTTTATGGTTGTGTTCCACAAATTCTTTAACTGTTGCAAAAGTAATTTTTCCTTCTGCTTTAAGTTTTCTAAATGCCTCGGTTGCTGTGCTTCCAAAACAATCTGTGCCAGAAACAAAAACAACATTTTCTGCACCAATTCTATCACGCAAAAATCTTGCCAAAGTGTCTGCACGCAAAGTCATGGCAATATGTCCAAAATGCATTTCTTTGTTGCCATATGGCATACCACTTGTAACAACTGCACGCTTTGGGAATTTTGGGCGTCTGCTTAAACGTTCTGCTCCAACAAGGTCTTCAATTTTACTCATAAATATCTCCTTTAAATTACAAATAATCCTAAACAAAAATCACTGGTGTTGCCAGTGACTTTAAAATTTTTCACAAGCAACAAACACTTGTGCAACTTAATTGCACACAATTACTGTTGTTGTTGAACTTGTAAATTTTTCATATTGTTATTATATCACTAAATTGCGTAAAAGTAAATAAAATTTTAAAAAATATTCTTAACAATATTATTTGCAACTTTCTTGCAATATTTAACATTTTATGTTAAACTTCATATCACAAAGAGGGGTATATGAAAGAAAAAACAAAAGAAAAGAAATTTAATTATTGGCCATATTTTGCAAAACACAAATGGGCAATTGCTTTTGATATTATTTTGCATATTTTGGGAATTGCTTTAGAAACCTTCGTTGCAATTTTCTCTGCACAAATTTTATTGGCCGTTACAAATGGGACCTATGATGTGGCAATTAGAAATACTTTAATTCTGTTAACTGCCTTGCTTGTTCTTAGCACCAGTGCTTACATACAAAACATTTTGGAATTAAGAACTTCGGTAAAAATTACAAACGCCATGCGTCTTGACATTGCAAATCAAGCATTTAAAGTTAGTGATGTTGCATATGCAAATCACAACACAAGTGAATTTGCTCAAAGAATCGCTCGCGACCCTGAAGGAATTTTTGATAGTTTAATTGGCATAACAAATTATATAACTTCAATTATAGAAGCTGTTGTGATGGTGGTTTACATATCTGTCTTAAATTTTTGGATTGGATTAATTACTGTTGTTGGTGCTGCCATAGATTTTGCAATCAATGTATGGTTTATTCAATATAGAAAAACTACGCTTAAAGTAAGTAAACGTTATGGCGAAAAAACAAGCAGTTTGCTGGTTGAAATAATAAAGAGTAACAGGGATATAAAATCACTTAATTTGGAAAGTTCGCTTAAAAGTAGCCTTTCTCAAAAAATTGAAGATGAATCCAATTATTCTGTAAAACGTAATACCAACGTACAAGGAATAAAAAGATTAAGACACATCTTCTCGGTCATTGTAATGTGCCTTCTTGTTGTGGTTGGAATTTGGTTGTTAGATTTAGGAACATTAACCTTGGCAACCTTCTTAATTATTTATCAAAACAGGCATGAATTTAGAACACTTGGAGACATGGTTGCTGCTGTTGGAGATATTATTGCTGGTGTAAAAACTGCCAGCGAACGTATACAAGAATTGTTTGAAGATGAAGAATATTCACTTGAAAAATTTGGAACAAAATCCATAAAAAATGTTAAGGGTGAAATAGAATTTAAAGACGTAAGTTTCAGTTATGATGAATATAGGCAAAAAACAGAAGAAGAATTACTTAAAGAATATAACCTAAACAAAAAGAACAAAGTAAAAACAAAAATTAATCGCAAAGAATATGTCGGCAAAAAACAAGTGTTAAACAACATCAATTTTAAAGTTGAGCCAAACACAACGGTTGCCTTTGTTGGTGTTTCTGGCAGTGGCAAAAGCACAATTTTAAACTTGATGTCTAAGATGTATGAAACAGATAGTGGTGAAGTTCTTATTGACAATGTTAACATAAAAGATTTAAACAAAAAAACTTTGCGTTCAGCAATTTCTTTGGTTAACCAATTTCCTTATATCTTTGATATGAGCATAAAGGATAATTTGCTTCTTGCAAAACCAGATGCAACAGAAAAAGAAATTAAAAAAGCACTTAAAGATTCTGCACTTGATGAATTTGTAAAGACATTGGCAGAACGCGAAAACACAGTTGTTGGCGAAAGTGGAATTAAATTGAGTGGTGGACAAAAACAACGTTTGGCAATTGCGCGTGCGCTTCTTAAAAAATCACCAATCATTTTCTTTGATGAAAGCACAAGTTCACTGGATAACTTGGCACAAAATCAAGTTAAAGAAAGCATAGATAAAATTAAAGGCAAATCTACAATTGTCATTGTTGCACACAGACTTTCCACCATAAAAAATGTGGATAAAATCTTCTTCTTGGAACATGGCAAAATTGTTGATGAAGGCACCTTTGAAGAATTGTTTGAAAGGAACGAACACTTTAAAACCATCTTCCTTGCCGAAAACATTGAAAAATAAAAACAAAAAACAAGGCGCACTGCCTTGTTTTTTTAATTGTTAATTGTTGCTTTAATTCTACGCACACCGGCAGAAACTGCTTCTTGTTTTGCAACACGGAAGTTTACAAGTTCGCCTGTTGAGTTTGCATGTGGTCCACCGCAAATTTGGAAGTCCACATCACCCATTTTGTAAACGGAAACAACTTCATTTTCATCTGCCTTGTGCACACCGTAACCACCTTGTTCTTTTGCTTCTTTAAAGGTCATTTGCAATTTTTCAATTGGCAAGTTGCGTTTGATTGCAGAGTTTACAAAATCTTCAAGTTGTTTAACTTCTTCATCTGTAAGTTTACGGTCGAAGTTAAAGTCAAAACGCAAACGTTCACTTGTAATGTTACTGCCCTTTTGTTCGATGCCTGTGCCAAACATGTGCCTTAAACCTGCCAACATCAAATGACATGCAGAATGCAACCTTGTTGTCCAAACGCTATCATCTGCTAAGCCACCTTTAAACACACCGGCATTGGTTGTACGTGCCAATTCTTGATGTTGCTTATAGCATTCTTCAAAACCTGCTTTGTCCACATCAAGTCCACGTTCTTTTGCCATTTCGCAAGTAAGTTCAAGTGGGAAACCAAAGGTATCATAAAGCCTGAAAGCAGATTTTCCGTTGATGGTTTTTTCTTCAACATAATTTGGGTTTTGCGCCTTCATAAATTGATTTTTTCTTTCCATGCCACCAACAACTTTTTCAAATTCTTTGTTGCCTTGTTCCAAGGTTTTTAAGAATTTTTCTTCTTCCTTATCCAATTCTTCCACAACTCTATTTTGGTTTGCCAAAAGTTCTGGATAATCCAATTTAAAGTATTCAATATAAATCTTTGCAAGGTCGCCAAGGTGTCCTGCTTCAATGCCCAAATTTTTCATGTGTCTTATTGCGCGCCTAATCAACCTACGCAACACATAGCCTTGACCAATGTTGCTTGGTGAAATGCCGTTTTCATCACCAATAATAATTGTTGAAGTACGCAAGTGGTCAGCAACAATTCTAAAGGAAGATTTGTAATTTTCTTCGCTATAACTTTTGCCACTTAATTCTTCCAATTTTTTAATTGCATCGGCAAAAATTTCGGTGTCAAAAACGGATTTTACATTGTTAAGTTTGCACAAAGTACGTTCCAAACCCATGCCAGTATCCACGTTGTGTTGTTCAAGTTTTGTAACAGATTTGTCTGCGTTAACTTTAAACTCCATAAACACGTCGTTCCAAATTTCCAAAAACTTTCCGCAATGGCAACTTGGGTTACAATCTGGGCTACATTTTGGTTGACCGTTATCAATAAACATTTCGCTGTCTGTACCACATGGTCCAACACCAGAGCCCAAAATCCACCAGTTGTCTGCAAGGTAATAAATGTTTTCTTTTTTAATTCCTGCTTTTTCCCACAAGGTTGCACTGGTTTCATCACGTTCTGCCAGATTGTTTCCAGCAAAAACAGTAACAGCAATGTTATCTTTGTTCAAACCCAAATATTCAGGGCTTGTTAAAAATTCATAACTCCAACCAATCATATCTTCTTTGAAATAATCGCCCAAACTCCAGTTGCCAAGCATTTCAAAAAATGTAAGGTGGGAATCATCACCAACTTCGTCAATATCACCCGTTCTTATGCATTTTTGCACATCGCATAAGCGTCTACCTTTTGGGTGTGGTTGTCCAAGCAAATATGGAACAAGTGGGTGCATGCCTGCAGTTGTAAACAACACGCTTGGGTCATTTTCTGGCACAACACTTGCGCTTGGAATTTTAACATGATTTTTTGCTGTAAAAAATTTAAACCATTTATCAAGTAACTCTCTTCTTGTAATCATAAAATCTCCTAAATTCGAACATTATATTAGCACAAATCTAATGATTTGTAAACTTAAATGTTGAGTGCATGTTTTATTTTTTCGTGAATTTCTTCTTTGGATAAAATATCTTTTTCGTTTGAGCACTTAATTGTTCTCCAACAATATTTGTTTGCAACAAACTTTGCTTTGGCGTATGCTTTTGCAAGGTGGCCATCATCTGCTTCCAAAATATCTTTTGCCATGCCATTTTTAAGTTCTGCTCTTTCGTGCGCCAAGCGCGAACTAATTTCCACAGGCACATCCAAAAACAAAACAACGTCAGGTTCAGGCAACCTTAATTTGCCATATTCAAAATCCACAAGCCAATCCAAAAATTCTTGCAATTCGTCTTCGTCTTGAATGCGTGTTGATTGATGAATCATGTTGCTTGGCACATATCTATCCAACAAAATGTAATCATAATCCTTCATATTTATTTGGCGCATGGTCGCCAATCTATCAACGGCATACAAACTGCTTGTTTGATAACCTGTCAAACTGTTGTTTGCACCAAGGTCGCCGTTTAAATATAATTTAACAGGTCCACTCGATGCGCTATCGTAATTTGGGAAAGAAATAATCTTGCACTTTTTACCCAAACTGCACAAATAATCAAACAACATTTTTGTTTGAGTTGCTTTTCCTGAGCCGTCTGTACCTTCAATATCAATAATCATACCCTCTTCCTTAGTAATGATTATATCATTAAAAGCAACAATAATCAAACAGAACAAGCACTGAAAAATTGCTTTATATATTGACAAAACTGTATTTTCATTTTATAATGAAAGTATGAAAAAGGTTTGGAAATATATTTTAATAGCATTTTTGCTTTTAATAGCACTCTGTTTGGTGGGTGTGTTGTACTTGTTTTTTGTACCTGGCTCAAGCATATTCAACATCACGTATATCAGTTACAATGTAGTGGTAACAACACAAGGCAATTACAAAAACGAAAATGTTGATGAAGTTATTTTAAACTCCAACAATTATGACGTTTTGGTTCGTCAAACGGAAGCAGATAAATTTTACGCAACAGTTTATTGCAACGCTTTAGGTTTCACTCTTGTAAAAAACAGTGTGCCAAATATTAATGCAACTTATGTTGCAGGCACAAAAAGATTGCAAATAGACGTAACCGAACCGGTTGGCTTCGTAGCCCCACAAAGTTCAATTGTAACACTTTATATTCCAAAAAATTCTAGTGCAAAAGCAACATTAAAAAACAACTCGGCAAACACAACAATCAATTGTCCAAATTCAACGTTCAATGTATTAGATTACAAAACAAATTCGGGCGACTTAAAATTAATTGCTGGCGAATTTAACAACGATTTAAAATTAAACTTAGGCGGCGCAACTTGCACAATTGCAAACGAAGTTGACACGTCAACAAACAATATTTTCTTAAACTTAAAAAATGGCAAATTCAACGCACCAAGCAAAAACTTCAATCATGTTACAGTTGAATCTAATGTGCGTGGTGTAATAATAATGAAATCTTGCAACAAACTTATTCAAACATCAAGCGAAACAGCCGGTGGCAGAATTGAGATTGTAGATTTATACGATGCTGACTATACGTCAGGTGACACAAATTTAACAATAACAAATCTTCATGGTGGCAACATCAGTCTTAAAAAATCCGGTTCGGTAACGGTTGATAAATGTTTGGGCACAAGCAATATATCAACAAGTACGGGAAGCATAACAATCAACAATGCAGAATCCAACGTCCTTGTAAACTCCGATTCAGGTAACATCACAATTAACAATGCCGTTGGTTTGGTTCAAACAAAAACTGAAGGCAAAACAACAGTAAACTTCAAACAAGATTCAGCAAACACAACAACTTTGGATGCAAAGACAAAAAACGGTTCAATAATCGCAACAAATGTAGATAAAATTAATGCCGTGGTTGACGATGGTGGCAAGGGCAATGTTGACGTATCTATGCGCAACATTCAAAGTGGTTGTTCAATAAGAACACGCAAAGGCAACGTAAACATTTTGTTTAAAGACAATAGCGCATTCACATTAACTGCAAAGCAAGAAAATGGTGGTTCATTCTGGTTGAATTTTGCAAACCAAGAAGAAGCAATAACAGACATCTCTAAATTTGGCAACGGAAAAGCAATTAACGGAGATACAAACAACATTAAGTTTACAGTTACAACAACTCAAGGTGGTTCAATACGTATCACGGACGAAACAAGCAAAAACTACACATAAAAAACAGGCCTTAAATGACCTGCTTTTTTATTTAAAACACCTTTTCTTTCTCTTCTTTGCCGGAATGTAAAAGTTCCACAAATTCTTTTTTTATCATCTCTTCAATCTGTTCAAGGGATTCGGTTGAATTAAATGCTGCGGCGCCTTTATGACCACCACCGTTGTGCCTTTGTGCAACGATGCTTACGTCGTAGCCTTTCTTTGCGCGCATGCTTACATAATAATCATTGCCATTAGATTCAATAAAACAAACCAACTTATTCCCAGCAATTGTTGCAAGGGAATTAATTATGCCAACATAATCGTCAAATATCACGTGATATGCTTGCGCTTCTTCGTGCGAAATATGAGAAATCAAAATCTGCTCATTCTCCATTGCATAAATGTTTCGTATTGCCAAAGACAATAACTGTCTATTTTTCAAGGAATTAGTTTCAAAGAAATTTTCGTGTATATTGTCCATATTAATTTTGTCACAGATTTCTGCAACAATTTTAAATGTATTAGGTGTTCTTTCTCCAACTGAAAAATTGTATGTATCGGTAATCATTCCGGCATAAATTCTGCCACACATATCGTTGGGCAATTCAACATCAAATTCCTTTGCCATTTCATAAACCATTTCACACGTTGAACTTACAATTTCAACAATGTTAACTTGCCCTTCACGAGTGTTAGTTGCGTGATGGTCAATAACATAAGTTATTGGTGCGTTTCTAAATATGTCTGCATATATTCCGGCTCTGTCAACATTGGAACAATCCATAAGCACAACAGCATCGTACCCTCTATCGTCTGGGTTAAGTTTAAGTCCGTCATAAATTTCATCATACATTTGTGGTAACTCTGTAAACTCTGCAAACAGGTCTACGTGTTTAACGTTAAAATGTTTAATTAATATATGGCGGAAAACCACCATACTGCAAAGAGCATCTGCGTCTGGCCTTTTGTGCCCAATAAGAGCAATCCTGTTCAAACCTTGTAATTTTGTCAATTTTTCAAATTTATTCATGCCACCATTATATCACAAAAGGATTTGCAATGTAAAACAATTTTAATAAAAAATATATTTTAATAAAATATGATTAAAAATATTCAATAATTAAATTTTAAAATATTTTTAAAAATTCAAACAATACACTTGTTTTAAGTGTTTTGTCGAATATTTAAATAATTTATTTTATTATTTTTTTATTGTTAAAATAATTAGTTAAATATTAGATTAATTAAAATATTTTTTTGGAATTTATTTTATTGTTTTTTAATATATTTAAGTTATATAATGTCCAATTAAAAAAATACCTAATTAAAATAATGAATATGAAAGTGTTAAATAATCAAATAACCGCATCGCCGAATAACCGTATCGTCAATAATTGTGTGCAAATTTACAAAAAATTGAAATTTTATTTTATTTTGTTGATAAGTTTTTGTATATTTGTCAGTTGAAACTAAAATGGGGTATTTTGCCACATGCTTAAAATCTGAACTAAGATGAATCACAAGTTTCTTAAACTATATCTTGTAGTTGTATCCCTACTATTAGGAATAATCGGGGTGAATGCACAATCGTGTTCCACTACATTCTCAGGCACTACTTTCCAACCTAAATCGGGAATTACAGATACAAACTATGACCTTGATAAGGTTAAATTTGAAGACCCGTCTTCAGAGTCCCTATCAACGGGAACTTCGTTTGTGTCATCGTCCGGTGGTATGACCCAAGGCAAATACACCATAACAAAAAACGGTATGGAGATTGCCTCTTCTGTTACAGGTGACCAAGGCTTGTTTTTTAGATATTCACTAAATGACTTAATAACAACCGCAGGTAAGAACATATACAAGGTGGAAATCACTTTTGAGGTTG